>JBKPRF010000329.1:0-4584 GCA_046734475.1 Chloroflexota bacterium | reverse complement strand
ATCGTCATGAGCCAGGCCGGGTTGCGCGGCCAGTCAGCGCCACGCTCCGAGCCGACGAACGACATCCGCGTCATCGCCATCGCGATCACCGTCGCGCCCGCGAACAGCACCGCGTCCCGCAGGGCTTCGGCTTCGAAGCGTGCCCGATGCGGCTCCGCGACCAGGCTGCCGACGATCGCGGTGATCGTCAGGGCCATCGTCCCGATCGCCAGCAGCGAGGCGAGGCGATCCTCGGCCAGCGGCAGTCGGGCGTGGGCCGTGCCGCGCAGGACCGCGAGGCCGAGCAGCAGCCCGCCGGGGTTCGGCTCGAGGAGGCGATCCAGGTCGAGGTGGCCGCCGGCCAGCGCCGTGCGGACCTCGGGCGACGCCAGCAGGCCGATCGCAGCCCCGAGGACGACGAGGCCTGCGCCCGCCGCCGGCCACGCCGCCTGAAGCCGCGACCGCCCGATGGCGGCGGCGACGAGGCCGGCCGCGGCGGCGGCGAGATAGTGCGGCAATCCGAGGACCGGCGGATGCAGCACGAGCTCCTGCAGGAATGCGGCCACCGCGGTGATCCACGCCGCCTCGGCGAGGAGCGCCAGGCCAGCGGGCAGCCAGGCTGCGGCTCGACTCCTCATGCCAGGCCGATTCGGGTGGCCGACTGCCATGGTCCGTCGAGCACCGCCGCGTTGGCCGGGAAGCCGGCCGATCGAGCCGCGCGGGCGTTCGCGACGGCGTCGGGTCCGGCGGTGAGGACAGCGATGCCGAAGCCGGCCCGAGCCAGGTGGCGCAGCGGCCCGACGAGCGGCGGCAGGTCCCGGGCGGTCAGGGCGAGGATCGTGGTCCCGGTGGAGAAGCGCCGCTCGATCCGCGCGAGCAGCGCCTCATAGCCCACGGACGGCGTGCTCGACAGCCGGGCAAGCACGTCAAGCACCCGGCCGGACTGGCCCGGAGCGGACGCGATCGGGACGTCGGCGAATGCCCGGGGCATGCCCGTGTAGCCGGCGGCCGTCAGGCCGAAGGCGGCCTTCTCCGCGGCGAGTGACCAGGCGACCGACGCGGCGACCACGAACAGCCCTTCGAGCGTGTCCTCGTCGTACCCGAGATCCCACAGCGGGCCCGAGCCCGTCTGCAGGTCGAGCGCGATCAGGAGGTCTCGCTCCCGCGACGGCTCGAAGGTCTTCGTCATCGGCTGCCGCAGCCGGGCGCTGGCTCGGGGATGGACGCGGCGGAGCGGATCCCCGGGGCTGTACGGCCGCACCCCGGCGAAGCGCGACGGGTCCTCGAACAGGCCGTGGCGGGCGCGGGCCACGTCGCCCCAGCGCTCGCGCGGGGCGACCGCGCCGACGGGCAGGATCCGCGGCCAGACCGTGACGAGCAGCTTGTCGGGCAGGACGCGGTGGGCCGCCTCCCGCGCGAACAGGTCGCCGGCGGCGAGCTCGGCCGGGCCGATTCCGAGCACCCCGCGCCGGTCGGCTCGCAGCCGGAGGTGGCGGACCACGCGCTCGAACGGGGCGAGCGTCCAGGTGTTGACGAGCAGGCGACCGCCGGACTCGCTCAGCGTCGCCGCCCGCTCGCGGACGTCGAGGCCCTGCTCGATCTGATCGTCGGCCCGGAGCCAGGCCAGCGGCAGTGGGTTGCGGTTCCAGACCTCGACGTCGAGCCGGACCTCTTCGCCCCACGACATCCGCCGGGCGTCGATCCGCCGTCCGTACCGGACGGTCCCGATGCCGCGATTCGACCAGATCGCGTGGACCACTTCGACGGCGCCCAGCAGGATTCCGAGCGCCACGAGGACAGGCAGGCCCAGGACGACGCCACCGGCGACGAGCCCCACCGCCACGAGGACGCGGGCGGCCATCGTCAGGCTCGAGGCAGGGGCGGAACCGGGACCGCGTCGAGGATCCCGGCCAGCACCTCGGCGGAGCTGGCGCCACGGATCGCCCGGTCGAGGTCGAGGACGAGCCGGTGCTCGAGCACGGCGCCCGCGATCGACTTGACGTGGTCGGGCATCACGAAGCCCTGGCCGTCGAGGCTCGCCGCGGCCTGGGCGGCACGGTACAGCCCCACGGTGGCCCGCGGACTGGCGCCGAGCTGGACGTCGGGATGGTCGCGGGTCGCGCGGGCCAGCGCGACGACGTAGGCCTCGATCTCGGGGGCCACCCGGACCTGGCGGACCTGCGCTCGCAGGGCCAGGATCCGCGGGCCGTCGGCGATCGGCCGGATGCTCTCGAGCGGCTCGGCCGCCGCAACGTAGCGGCTCGCGATGCGCGCCTCGCCGGCGGCGTCCGGATAGCCGATCCGGGCCCGGACGAGGAAGCGGTCGAGCTGGGCCTGGGGGAGGCTGAACGTGCCCTCGAACTCGACCGGGTTCTGGGTCGCGAGGACGACGAAGGGCTCCGGGAGCGGGCGGACCTCGCCCTCGATCGAGACCTGCCGCTCCTGCATCGCCTCGAGCAGTGCCGATTGGGTTCGCGGCGTCGCGCGGTTGATCTCGTCGACCAGGAGGATGTTCGTGAAGACGGGCCCCGCCACGAACCGCAGGCCGCCCGCCTCGTAGAGGCTCGCGCCCGTGACGTCGACGGGCAGCAGGTCCGGCGTGCCCTGGAGGCGCGACGTCCGCAGGGCCAGCGCCCGGGCGACGGCCCGTGCGAGCAGCGTCTTGCCGGTCCCGGGCACGTCCTCGACAAGAACGTGGCCGTCCGCGAGCAGCGCGATGGCGATGAGCCGGAGGGCGGCGTCGGCGCCGACGACCGCGCGTTCGACCTCGGCGCGCAGGTCGGTCCAGAACGACCCGATCTCGCGCGCCGTGCCATCCGATGGGTCGGTCATCAGGGCTCCTCGCTCAACGTGCGATGTATGATCACCGACCCTCGGCGGGCGATTGGCTCAGTGGTTAGAGCACGCGGTTCACATCCGCGGGGTCACTGGTTCGAATCCAGTATCGCCCACCACCTTTTCTCCTTCCTCTTCGGCTTGACATGCCGGCGTTCACCCGTCATCTTACGTTCAACAAACGTTGAATGATGACGGGAGATCGAATGAGCGGCACGCAGGCGACGACCGGGCCGGCGACCATCCTCGCGACGGCAGGCGAGCTCGCCGGCGAGGCGCCGGAGCGCGAGCGGCTCGTCTCCGACATCGAGACGCTGAAGGCCCTGTCCGACCCGCTCCGGCTCCGGATCCTCGAGACGATGGTGGCGCGGCCCGAGGCGGCCTGGAGCGTCAAGGAGCTCGCAACCGCCCTCGACGTGCCGCAGACCAGGCTGTACCACCACGTCGAGCTGCTGGTCGAGCGGGATCTCGTCCGGCTCGCGTCGCAACGCGTGGTCTCGGGGATCATCGAATCGCGCTACCGCGTCGCGGCCCTGTCATTCCGGCTCGACCGTCGCTTCCTCTCCAACGATCCCGTCCTCCACGAGGCCGGACGGGAGCTGCTCCACACGGTCTTCGACTCCGCCCGCGACGAGGTCGCCGCGGCGCTGCACACGTGGCTCGTGGCGCACCCCGACGCGGACCCGGCCGCAGACCCCGACGCGATCGACCAGCCGGATCGGCCCCTCCTCACCCGCGGCCTGGCGGTGATGCCGCCGGCGAAGGCGGCCGAGTTCCGGCGCCGCCTCGTGGCGCTCATGGCCGAGTACGAGACCGAGGCGAGCGCCGCCGACGCGGTCCCGTTCGGGTTCCTGTTCGCCATCTATCCCGCACCGCAGGCCAAGGAGCCCGGCGATGACTGAGAGCCCTTCGACCCCGCTCGGGAACCGGGCGGTGCTGCGCCTGCCGGAGTTCCGGAAGCTGTTCGTCGCCCAGGCGATCTCCGACGCCGGCGACGGCATGACGTTCATGGCCCTGCTGTTCCTGGTCAACGCCCTGACGCACTCGACGGCGGCGATCGCCGGCCTGTCGATCGCGATCGCCGTTCCGGCGATGGTCGGCGGCCTCGTCGCCGGCGCCGTCGCCGACCGGTTCGACCGGCGCCGGATCATGATCGTGTCCGACGCGATCCGGGCGGCGCTGGTCCTGGGCTTCGTGGTCGTCGGGACCGTCGAGCGCCTGCCGATCCTGTTCGCGCTGGCGTTCATCCAGGCCGCGATCGGGACCCTGTTCACGCCCGCCCGCGGGGCGCTCATCCCGCGGGTCGTGCCCGTCGAAGGACTGATGGCGGCCAACGCCCTCGGTCAGATGGCCCGGATGGTCGCCTCGGTCGTCGGGGCCGCCACCACGGGATTCCTGTTCGCCGGCACCGGCGAGGCCTGGCCGGTATTCATCGTCGACGCGGCCACGTTCGTTGCCTCCGTCCTCATCGTGCTGCGCGTCCATCCCAGCTTCGGCGCGCCGAGTGCCGAGGCCCACGCCTCAGGTGGCGGGCTCGGCGGGTCGGTGGTCGCCGGCCTCCGGGCGATCGCCGCGTCGCCGACGCTCATCGCCACGGTCGCCGGCCTGTCGTTCGCGATGCTCGGGCTCGGGGCGGTCAACGTCCTGTTCGTGCCGTTCCTCATCGACACGCTCGGCGAGAGCGCGGCGTGGGCAGGCCCGATCGAGGGTGCCCAGACGCTGTCGATCGTCCTCGCCGCCGGCCTGATGGGGACCTTGACCGCGCGCTTC
>JBKPRF010000328.1:0-4068 GCA_046734475.1 Chloroflexota bacterium | reverse complement strand
GCCGGCACGCGCGGCAGGATCACCCCGACCCGTGCCCCGTGGGGCGTCACGTTCTCGGCGTAGACCGCACCGCCGTGCGCGGTGGCGAGCTCTCGGACGATCGCGAGGCCGAGGCCCGAACCCGACCCCGACCGGGCCTGGTCGCCGCGCCAGAACCGCTCGAAGGCGCGGGCGGCGCCACCCGGGGGGAACCCGGGCCCATCGTCCATGACGCCGAGCCAGACGGCTGGGACGCCGGCGCCGCCAGCGCTGCCATCGGCGTTCGTCGCGGCCGGGAGGGTCGTCGTCCCGGCCTCGAAGCGGATCGTCCCGCCGGCCCCGGTCGCGGCGAGCGCGTTCGAGAGGAGGTTGCCGAGCATCCGCTCGAGCGCGAGCCGGTCCGCGGCCAGCGAGAGGTCGTCCGAGTCGCTCCTCCCGGCCGGGGCGTTGTCGGTCAGGGTCACGCCGGCCGCCTGGGCCTGGGCCGCGAATCGCACGGCGGTCTCGGCGAGCAGCGCCCGGACGTCGACCGGCTCGGGCTGCAGGCCGTCCTCGCCGGATCGGATCCGTTCGATCGCGCCCATCTCGTCGACCAGCCGGGCCAGGCGGGCCGCCTCCTCCTCGATGGCTGCCGCAGCCCTGGCGGCCTCGGGCCCGGTCGCGGTCCCGTCGCGCAGCGCCGTCGCGTAGCCGGCGATGACCGTGAGCGGCGTTCGGAGATCGTGCCGGAGGTTGGCCAGCAGGTCGGCCTCGCGCCGACGGGTCGTGTCGAGCTCGGCCGCCATCGCGTTGAAGGTCCCGGTCAGGGCCCGGACCTCATGCGGCCCCTCGAGCGGCAGGGGTTCCGTCCCGCCGGCCGGCAGGCTCGCCGCCGCGGTCCCGATGCGGTCGAGTGGCCGCGTCACGCTCCGGGCCAGGAGCCACGCGAGCGGCCCGGCCACGACGAGGATCCCGAGCGCGACGGCGGGCAGCGTCCGGATGAGGTCCGCGAGGGCCAGGCCCCCGGATCGGTCGACAGCGAGGAACGCGAGGGCCTTCGGCGCCACCGCGGCGTTCCGGCGTAGGAGGGTCGCCGCGTAGAGGTAGCGCTGACCGTCGAGGTCCACGCTGCCCCGGACGATGTCGCCCGGATTGCCATCGCCGATCAGCACCGGGCCGGGCAGCGGCAGCCCGCCGATCGGCCGCAGTCGGCCATCGGTGCCGACGAGCATGACCGTGATGTTCCGCTGGGCGAGCTCGTCGGCGATGTCCTGGATCGTGCCCCGCAGGTCGCCGCTCCCGAGGCTCTGGCGGACCTGTGGCAGGACGCTGCCGGCGAGGTCGGACAGGCTCGCGCTCGTCGCGTCGGCGTGCAGGCCCCGCAGCACGACGAACAGGGTCCCGCCGAGGACGACGAGGAGCGTCAGCGCGACGGCCACGAACGCCGCGCCGAGGCGGCCGCGCAGCGAGCCAGGCATCAGCGTGCTGTCGGTGTCAGGCCGGGCCGGGCACCGGCTCGCGCGGCGGGGGCACGAGGCGGTAGCCGAGGCCGCGCATCGTCTCGATCGGCGGACCGTCCGTCCCGAGCTGCTTCCGGACCTCGGCGACGTGAACGTCGACTGTCCGGGTCTCACCGGGGAAGTCGGTGCCCCAGACATCCTCGAGCAGTGCGTCGCGGGTCAGGACGACGCCGGGATCGCGGGCGAGGGCCGCGAGGAGGTCGAACTCCCGCGGCCGGAGGTCGAGCCGCCGATCGTTCACGGTGGCCTCGCGCCGGCGCGGGTCGATCCGAAGCGGACCGACCTCGATCGGCCGGTTGCCACGCCACGTGGCGTCGGTCCGGCGGAGGATCGCCTTGACCCGGGCGACGAGGGCCCGCGGGTTGAATGGCTTCGTCACGTAGTCGTCGGCGCCGAGCTCGAGGCCGACGATCGAGTCAACGTCGTCGGAACGGGCGGTGAGCATGAGGATCGGGGTGCCCCCGCGGCGGCGGAGCTCGCGACAGACCTCGAACCCGTCGCGCTTCGGGAGCATGAGGTCGAGGATCACGAGGTCCGGGTCATGGCGGGCGTGGAGCGCGAGGGCCTCGTCCCCGTCGCCGGCCGCGACGACGGCCCACCCCTCCTTCTCGAGGTAGAGCCGGAGCAGGTCGACGATGTGGCGCTCGTCGTCGACGACGAGGATCGTCTTCACGGCCGCGAGGATACGCCGGGGTCGGGCGCCGACCGGACCTCCTTGTAAGCGTCGCGTAAGAGCGGCTCGACGATGTCGCGGTCGCGACCGCTAGGATCGCGCCATGTTCGGCACGCTGCTCGGCGGTCTGCCGGTACCGACCGGGGAGGAGGCCGGAGCCGCCGCGGTCGAGGCTGCGGTCAGAGCCCAGGAGGCGGCCCTGCTCGAGCCGCTGACCGATGGACGGCTCGGGCCGGGCTCGCCATTCGGGCTGGCCATCGAGGCCTTCATGAGCTGGTCGGGGGCGCTCACTGTCGAGAGCTGGCGGGCGACCGCGGCGCTGACGCCGCGGGCCGTGAAGCAGGCCCTCCCGGGTCCTTATTCGCTCGCCCGCGCGGCCGCCCGTCGCGAGGGCGAGCTGGAGCGACTTGCTGTCGCCGCGGCAGATGGCCTTCGGGCCGAGGTCCTCGCCCTCGCCACCGCCGGTTGCCCGCTCGTGGAGATCGAGGAGACCGAGGCCCATCGAATCGGCGAGCGAGCCGTCCATCGGCGCGCGTTCGGGGCGGCCCATCGACGCCTCGCGGATGGCGTGACCGGGACACATCTCAGCCTGTCGATCGTGGGCGGCTCGGCCTGGGACGCCGACCCGGCCACGATCCTCGACGCGCCGTATCAGAGCCTCGCGGTCGACCTCATCGCGGGGCCCGACAACTGGCGGCTCGTGGCGGTGACGCCCGGCGACCGCGGGATCGTGGCGGGCGCGCTCGCCCCCGGGCTCGGCACAGACGACGCCCCCGAGACGCTCCTCTACGCCGCCAGCTACGCCGCCTCCACGGGTGGTCGTGGCCTGGCCCGGGTCGGGCTGGCCATCGCCGGCAGCCTCGCCGAGCTCACCTGGGAGCAGGCTCTCGTGAAGCTCGAGCGATTGGCGCGCGGGGTCCGCATCGCTGGCCTGCCACCCGGCCCGGAGAAGGCCGACTCGGTCGACCCGCGATCGATCAACATCCGGAGCGCGGCCTATGGCCGGCCGATGCCGGAGCGGCCGGGGACCGGCGGCCCGGTCGCGCGATCCCGCCGACGTACCATCCCGGGATGAGCAGGTTCTGGCACGGCTTTGCCGACATGCACGTGGTCGCGGACCACGAGCTCGTCATGGTCGAGGGCGACGGCGCGGTCCTCACCGACGCCAACGGCAAGGAGTACATCGACGCCACCGCGGCGCTGTGGTTCTGCAATGTCGGGTACGGCCGGCGCGAGATCGCGGAGGCGGTCGCCGAGCAGCTGACGCGCCTCTCGGCCTACTCCTCGTTCGGGGCCTACACGACCGACGCCTCGATCGCGATCGCCGATCGCCTGGCGGCACTGGCGCCGCTCGAGGACGCCGTCGTCTTCCTCGGCTCCGGTGGCTCCGACGCCATCGACACCGCGGCCAAGCTTGCCCGTCGCTACTGGGACGTGGTCGGCAAACCCGGGAAGCGGGTCATCGTGTCGCGCGAGCACAGCTACCACGGCATGCACGTGATGGGCACCGCGCTCGTCGGGATGCCGGCGATGCGCTCCGGCTACGGGGCCGAGCCGTTCATCGGCGACGTCGCGCAGGTGCCCGCGATGGACATCGATGCGGTCGCGGAGCTCTTCGAGGCCCGCGGCGCCGAGATCGCCGCGTTCGTCGGCGAGCCGGTCATCGGCGCCGGCGGTGTCATCCCGCCGAGCGCCGACTACTGGCCGGCCATCTCGCGCCTCTGCCGGGAGCACGACATCCTGCTCATCGCCGACGAGGTCATCACCGGCTTCGGGCGGCTGGGCGAGTGGTT
The DNA here is from genome assembly GCA_046734475.1 of Chloroflexota bacterium. Lineage (GTDB taxonomy): Bacteria > Chloroflexota > Limnocylindria > Limnocylindrales > CSP1-4 > UBA5189. The sequence goes on along the minus strand of JBKPRF010000328.1, from coordinate 124 downwards.
CGGGACGACGCGCTACGGGATCGAGCCGGACCTGATCACGTTCGCCAAGGGCGTGACGTCGGGCTACATGCCGCTCGGCGGCGTGCTCGTCGGCAAGCGCGTCCGCGAGCCGTTCTGGGACCAG
>JBKPRF010000327.1:0-4107 GCA_046734475.1 Chloroflexota bacterium | reverse complement strand
AACCCGATGAGCGTCACGTGGCCACTGCCGTAGGCCATGGTCGCTGCCACGACCCGATCGCCGCTCTCGACGAGGGCCTGGCCGTGGGCGAGGGTGCCGGCGAGGGCCGGCAGGCTGCCGGCGCCGCTCGGCAGCGCGCCGAGCAGCGACGTGAGCTTCGCCGGGTCGAGATCGATCGTCGACGTCGGTCGGAAGGGGAGCAGGTCATCCGGCAGCTTCGAGAGCGTGCCGAGACCCGCGGTGCCGCCGGCGATCACGAGCCGACCGCCGCCCGAGATCCAGCCGCGGAGCGCGGCGAGCTGGCCGGGGCCGAGGGTGTTGCTGTCGACGTCCTGCCAGACGAGGCGATCGAGCGCGCCCCAGCCCTCGACCCGATCAGGCAGGTCGGCGACGGTCAGTGGCACGACCACCGCGGCGGCACCCGTAGCGCCGGGTGCGAGGTCGAGCTCGCCGACGACGGCCTGGGGCTTCTCGGCCAGGACGCCCACGACGAGCTGTCCCGCGTCGTGGACGAGGTAGGCGACCGTCTGGTTCGCGATCGACGTGCCGTTCGAGAACAGGTCGATCCGGAGCGTCCGACCGAACGCCGGCGGCTGGGCGTGCAGGACATAGGTCAGCCGGGAGCCCGTCGGCAGCTCGACGGGCGTCGAGAACCTGGTGGCGCTCGTCGAGCCGCCATCCATCCGAAGCTCGCCGCTGATCGCCGGTCCGTCGTTCGTCAGCTGGACCTCGATCGCCATCCACGAGCCGATGCGGGCGTGGCCCTGGAGGAGCACACGGGCTGTCATCGCCGGCTGATCGGCGGCCGCTGCGGGGAACGCCGATGGGAGGACGGGCGCGAGCCCGAACAGGATCGCCAGGATCAGTCGACGGGCTCGGTTCGGCGGTCGGGACACGCGGACTCCTGACTGGGGTTCCGTGGTTGCTCCAACGACGCCGGAGCCCGCCCGATAGTTGCGGGCGCCCGAACCTCGGCGAAGGGCCGCTATCGTACGATCCCCGACCGTGCCCTCCGTACAGCCTTTTCGTGCGCTCCGCTATGCCCCGGACGCCGTCGCCGACCTGGCGGACGTCGTGGCGCCGCCGTATGACGTCATCGACGCGGACCAGCGCCGCCGCCTCGCCGACCGTGATCCGCGCAACGTCGTCCGGCTGGACCTGCCGGCGATCGAGCCCGGCGACGAGCCGGACGAGCGCTACCGGCGGGCGGCCCGAACGCTGTCCGCCTGGCGGGCCGATGGCACGCTCCATCGCGATCCCCGGCCGGCCCTGTATCCGTACGAGCAGATCTACCGCGTCCCCGGCACCGATGTCGATCGCCGTCGCCGAGGCGTGTTCGCCCGTGTCCGGCTGGAACCGTTCGGGCCAGGCTCGGGCATCCGACCCCACGAACGGACCCTCACCGAACCGAAGGAGGACCGCTACCGGCTGCTGCGGGCGACGAACGTCAACACCAGCCCGGTCGTGGGCCTCTACGAGGACCCGACCGGATCGGTGCCCGAGTGGCTCGAGCGCCTGGACGCGGCGCCGGTCGCCGAGCTCGTCGATGACGACGGGACCGGCCATCGCCTATGGCGAGTGGAGCGTGACGATCCGGGATCCGTCGCCCGGCTCTGCGACCGGCTCGGCGCCGAGCCGATCACCCTCGCCGACGGCCACCATCGCTACGAGACCGCGCTGCGGTACCGCGACGAGCGGTCACGCCACGCCGGCAATCCCGAGGAGGATGAGGCCGGCTGGAGCTCGATCCTGATGCTGCTCCTCGAGCCGGCTGCCGGGCCGCTCACGGTCCTCGCCACGCACCGTGTCCTCACCGGGCTCGCCGGCGGCCAGCACGCCGGCCTGGACGTGCTGCCGGAGCTCTTCGAGATCGCGCCGGCCGGGCGAGAGGTCCTGGCCCGGGCCTTCGGTCCGGCCGAGGTCGGCGCCGGCGGTCGCGGTCGGTTCGGGCTCTGGACACGCGAGGGTGGCTACCTGCTCACGGCCCGCCGCTCGGCCTTTGAGCGCGACCTGCCGGCCGGTGGCGCGGCCCTCCGACGACTCGACGTGAGCCTCGCGGGCGCCGCGATCGAGCGGCTGACGGGCATCGACGCGAGCGCGACCGAAGGCGGCAGAATCCGGTACACGAAGGCCGCCGGCGAAGCGATGGCCTGGGTCGACGGCCACGTCGACGGCGCCGACGCCGCGCTCCTGCTCGAGCCGACGCCGCAGACCGAGATCGCCGCCGTCGCCGCCGACGGCGACGTCATGCCACAGAAGAGCACATACATCTACCCGAAGGCCCTGACCGGCCTCGTCATCAACCCGCTGGAGTGAGGCGCATGCCCGAGACGACCCCCGACGAGATCCTCGCCCGCGCCCAGGTCCCGACCGTCAACGGCCGGCCGATCCGGAAGGACGAGATCGAGCTGCACGCCCGCGGCGTGTACATCGAGTCGTGGCTGCCGGAGCGGCGCTCCCGCCGCAAGCCGTTGTTGTTCGTGCATGGCGAGCTCGGCGGGTCGTGGCTCTGGGAGCGGTTCCTCGGCTACTTCGCGGCCCGCGGCTGGGAGGGCCATGCCCTCAACCTCCGGAACCACTACTGGAGCCAGACGGCCGAGCCGGAGGAGCTGTCGTTCGAGTCCTACGTCGAGGACGTGGCCGCGGCGATGGATCGGTTCGGGCCGAATGTCGTGGTCGTGGGCCATGGGATGGGCGCGCTGCTGGCCCTGAAGGCCGCCGAGCGACGGGCGATCGCGGGGCTGATCCTCGTCGCGCCCGAGGCGCCACTCGATGTCCGCGGCCGGGTCGAGCCGCACGAGATCCGGGACGTGCCGGACGTCTACGGCAAGGACCAGATCGGCTGGGCGACGCTGCCGGAACGACTCCGTCGCGACCACGCCGACCTGACCCTCGCCGACGTCCTCCGGATCCAGCACCTCATGGGCCAGAAGCCACGCGAGTCGGGCCGCGCCCGACGGACGATGCTGCGCGGCGTCCGCGTCGACCCCGAGCCGTTCGGGAGTGTGCCGCGCCTGGTCATCGCCGGTGGCATCGATCGGGCGGTCAGCCTCGATCAGGCGGAGCAGCTCGCGGCCTGGCTGGGCGCCGAGTTCCAGCCGTTCGGCGCACATTCGCACTACGGGCTCGTGCTCGGCGAGGAGAGCCACCAGCAGGTCGCCGACACGATCCGGAGCTTCCTCGAAGCGAATCGGCTCTAGAACGGGCTCAGGGGGACCGCGCCGATCCGGCTGGTATCATCCCGACTCCGTCGCGCACGTCGTGCGCCGTGACGCGTCCGTGCCGCATTCGTCTAGAGGCCCAGGACACCGCCCTCTCAAGGCGGAGATCATCGGTTCGAATCCGATATGCGGTACCACTCCCTTCCTGCGTCACAGGCTGCGGACGAAGTAGACGTCCGAGTTGAGGCAGTCGGTCGTCGGGTCACCCGCGATCAGCTCGGTGCAGCGCGTGTACACGATGTCGAGCCGCCCCAGGTTGTCGAAGGCGACCTCGAAGAAATCGCCGAAGTTGAAGTCGCCGGCCGGGGCCGTTTCGATCGGGTCGGCCAGGGCGTAGGTCACGGGGCTCCCGAACTTCGGCGAGATGCCGCCGTAGACGTGCCAGTTGCCGTCGATCGTGGCGTGGGTCTCGTAGCCGATGCCGATCGTCTTGCCGTCGGGCGCGATGTCGACCCAGCTGTAGCGGATCAGCCCCTGGTTCGGCGGCGTCACGTCCTGCTTCGCCCACGTCCGGCCGTGGTCGGTCGAGTGGTAGAGATGGAGCCTGGAATCCACCTTGATCCTGTTGCCGGACGCATCCGTGCCGGTGACGGGATCGTTGAACAGGGCGTAGAGCGAGCCGTCGCGGGCCACGACGACCTGCGGCCAGCCGATGTCGTTGGTCTCGCCGCCACCCGGCAGGTCGCTGTTGTAGCCGTCAACCCGGTAGCGCCTCCAGCTGGCGCCATCATTGGCTGAGACGTACGAGTAGAGCGTTCCGGCCGTGAAGCCGGGGTCGCCGGGCGTGTTGACCTCGTAGTCAGCCCCGGCGTCGTCGGTGCAGAGCATGTAGAGATACGTGGACCCGGGTGTGTGGTCGGCCGCGGGCCGGCACCAGCCGCTGTCG
>JBKPRF010000326.1:0-8388 GCA_046734475.1 Chloroflexota bacterium | reverse complement strand
GCGCCGGATCGTCCGCCGGGCGTGGTGGGTCGCGGCCGCGACGCTCGTCGCCGAGCTCGGGCTGTGGTCGATCGCCCGGCTCGCCCCGATCGAGCCGGCGCCGACCATCGGCGCCATCGTCCTCCTGGCCGGAGCGCTCGTGCTGGTCGGCCTCGCCCTTCGGGCCCGACCGTCGATTGGCGAGACGGCGCTGGCCCTCGATCGAGAGGCCGGCATGGGCGATCGACTGGCGACGGCGCTGGCCCTCGCCGCCGCCCGGCCCGACGTCGCCGGTCCCGCGCTCGACGACGCCACGGCCGATGCGCCAGACGACGCCACGGGGGAGTTGCCCGACGAGGCGCTGGAAGTCGCCCGGTTCATCCGTCGCCAGCGGGCCGACGCCCTTCGCTCGATCCGTTCCGTGCGGCCTGACGCCTTCGGGCCTCGGATCGCCGCCCGGCCGGCCGTCACGGCGGGTGTCGCGTTGCTGCTGCTCGCGCCCATCCTCTTCCTGCCGAACCCGCAGGACGCGGTGATCGCCCAGAACCGGCAGGTCCGCGAAGCGGCGATCGCACAGGCGCAGAAGATCGACCAGGTCGCCGAGCGGCTCGCGAGGAAGGGCACCTCGCCGGATGACCCGCGGACCCGTCTGTCGCAGGCTCTCCAGGAGCTCGCGAAGCAGCTCCGCGAGCATCCGGATCAGCTCGACGCCAACCTCGCCAAGCTCGGCGCCGTCGAGGCGGCGCTGCGGTCGGCCCTCGACCCGGCCAATGAAGCTCGCGCATCGGCGCTCGCCACCCTCAGTCGCGGGCTGTCCCGGGCCGCGACCGGATCACCCGAGGCCAACCCCGATGGCGATCCAAAGCAGGCGGCGGAAGATCTCGAGCAGGCCGCGGCTGACGTCGCGAACATGACCGATCAGCAGAAGCAGGGCCTCGCCCAGCGCCTCACGGAGCTCGAGGGCGCCGCGAGCCAGGCCGGTGGAGGAGCCAGCCAGGCCCTCCATGACGCCGCCCAAAGCCTGGCGCAGGGCGACGACGCGGGCGCGCGGGCCGCTCTCCAGCGCCTTGCCGACGCGCTGGGCCGCTCGGCCGACCAGATCGCGCTCAATCGTGACCTGGCGTCCGCGGCGAACGCGCTCCAGGACAGCCAGCGGAGCCTCGCCGATTCGGGGCGGCCGGCGACCGGTCAGAGCGGCCAATCCGGGCAGAGCGGCAGCCAGACCGGGCAGCCGGGGTCGTCGGGCCAGCCGGGCTCGTCGGGCGGCACCGGTGGCGCCGGACCGGGATCGTCCGGTCAGCCGGGCTCGTCGGGCGGCACGGGATCCGGCGGCCAGTCGGGATCCGGGGGCCAGTCCGGCCAGGGTGGCCAGTCGGGGTCCGGTGGCCAGTCCGGCCAGGGTGGGCAGTCCGGCCAAGGTGGGCAATCGGGCCAGGGCAGCGGAGCAGGCCAGGGCAGCAGCTCGCAGGGCAACGGGGCCATCGGCGGTGGCGGCTCGAGCGCGTTCTATCTCGGCTCGGGCTTCGGCGGCACGGCGAACGTGGGCGGGCCCACCAACCCAAACCGCGCCAGTCAGCTCGGCGATGACCTCAAGCAGATCTTCGCGCCGTTCGACAGGCTCGGACAGCCCGACGATCCGTCGTATGTGTCCGGCACCGGCGGCGACGGGCAGACGACCCAGGGCAACCAGCAGGGCGCCGGCGTCGACCCCGGCTCGTACGTCCCCTACGAGCAGGTCTACGCGGACTTCTACCACTACGCGCTGACGTCCCTCGACCGCAGCTACGTGCCGCTGTCGATCAAGGACTACGTGCGCGACTACTTCAGCTCGCTGGACCCGTCGCAGTAGCCCGGAGGCAACCCATGGACACCTCGACCGCGCCGGCCGACGCCGAGCGTCTCGCGCCCGAAGCCTTCGCCGAGCGGGCGGCGGCGATCGAGCGCGAGGTCGGGCGGGTCATCGTCGGCCAGCACGAGCTCGTGCGCCAGACGTTGACGGGCCTCCTCGCCAACAGCCACGTGCTGCTGGAAGGCGTTCCGGGCCTGGGCAAGACCATGCTCGTCCGGACGATCGCCGACGTGATCGACTGCTCCTTCAACCGGGTCCAGTTCACGCCCGACCTCATGCCGGCCGACATCACCGGCACGAACATCCTCGTGGAGGAGGAAGGCCATCGGACGTTCCGATTCCAGCCGGGTCCGATCTTCGCCAACCTCGTGCTCGCCGACGAGATCAACCGGGCGACGCCCAAGACCCAGTCGAGCCTGCTCGAGGCCATGCAGGAGCACCAGGTCACGGTGGCCCGCAACCGCTACCCGCTCGAGCCGCCGTTCTTCGTCCTCGCCACCCAGAACCCGCTGGAGATGGAGGGCACGTACCCCCTGCCCGAGGCACAGCTCGACCGCTTCCTCTTCAAGGTCATCGTGCCGTTCCCGTCCGAGGACGACCTGGTGACGATCATGGACCGGACGACCGGAGCCGCCGCGCCGGCGGCGACGAAGGTCGCCAGCGCCGCCGAGGTGGTCGAGATGCAGCGCCTCGCCCGGGCCGTGCCGATCGCGCCCCACGTGACGGCGTACGCGGTGAGCCTGCTCGCGGCCAGCCACCCGGACAACGCCCGCGCGCCGCAGCTCGTTCGTGACTACGTCCGCTACGGCGCCTCGCCCCGCGGGGCCCAGGCGCTCGTCGCCGGCGGCAAGATCTACGCCCTGCTCGGCGGACGGTTCAACGTCTCGGTCGACGACATCCGGGCTGTCGCGACGCCGGCGCTCCGCCATCGCGTGATCCTCAACTTCGAGGGTGAGGCCGAGGGCATCACGACCGAGGCGATCGTCCGCTCGATCCTCGACGCCGTCGCGCCACCCACTGTCGAGTAGCGCACGGCGCCCCGCGTGACCGCCGAGGAGCGGCCGGCGCCGCCCGGATCGTCGACTGCGGCGCCCGCGCACGGGCGCCGGCGTCCGGCCTTCCTGCCGTCGGACGTCGATCCGACGGTGTTCGACGAGGCATTCCTGCGTCAGCTGGAGCGGCTGAAGGTCGTCATGCGGGCGCCCGTCCGCGGCGGGCTGAAGGGCGGCCGCCGCTCGATCAAGCGCGGCCAGTCGGTCGAGTTCGCCGACTTCCGGGACTACGCCATCGGGGACGACCTCCGGCAGCTCGACTGGAATGTCCTCGCGAGGCTCGAGCGCCTCTTCATCAAGCTCTACGTCGAGGAGGAGGACGTCACGATCTCGTTCCTTCTCGATGCCTCGGCCTCCATGGCCGCCGGGACGCCACCCAAGCTGCTCTTCGCGAAGCGGGCCGCGGCCGCGCTCGGCTACATCGGCCTCGCGTCCGAGGATCGCGTGGCGGTCACGTCGCTCGGCGGCCGGGCGGCTCGGCGGCAGGTCGCCCTGCGAGGCTCCGGGCGTGTCTTCCGGTTGCTCTCGGCCCTCTCGGCCATCGGCACCGCCAACGGCTCCACCGATCTCGTCGCCGCGGCCCGCCATGCCGGCGCTCAGCTCACGGGCCGCGGCGTGATCGTGCTCATCTCGGACCTCCTCGACCCCCGCGCGGACCGAGTGATCCGGGAGCTGGCGGCGACGGGCTCGGAGCTGATCGTCCTGCACGTCCTCTCGCCGGAGGAGCTCGATCCCCAGATCGAGGGCGACCTGCGGCTGCTCGACAGCGAGAGCGGCGAGGGCCTCGACGTCACGATCGACCTTGCGACCCTCGACGGCTACAAGGCCCGACTCGCGGCCTGGCAGGAGGGAATTGCGGATCTCGCGGCGAAGCGCCGCGCGACCTACGTCCCGCTCTCGACCGACGTGCCGCTCAGCGACCTCGTGTTCGCCGAGCTCCGCCGTCGGCGAGTTGTCGGCTGACGTTGTGCTGACCCGGCCGAGTCGCTCGTGAGCGTCCTGTCGCCGCTGGCGCTGCTCGGCCTGCTGTTCGTGCCGGCCGTGCTGGCGATGTACCTGCTGAAGCTCCGGCGCGACGAGCAGGTCGTGCCATCGACGCTGCTCTGGCACCGGCTCGTGGCCGACGTCGAGGCGAATGCGCCCTGGCAGCGGTTGCGACGCAGTGCCCTGCTGCTGCTCCAGCTGCTGCTCGTGCTGCTCCTTGCCGCCCTGGCAGCGCGACCGTTCCTCGAGCGGCCGGCTGGCCTCGCAGGCGATCTCGTCATCGTCATCGACACCTCGGCCAGCATGGCCGCCAGCGACGTCACCCCGAGCCGCCTCGAGGCGGCCAAGGCGCAGGCCATCGCGGCGCTGCGAGACCTCCCGGCGGACGGCCAGGTCAGCGTCATCGCCGCCGGGCGCACGGCCCGCGTGGTCGTGAACGGCACGTCGGACCTCGGGCGGGTGCGCGCCGCGATCGACGCGATCACCGTGTCGCCGGCCACCGGCAACCTGGGCGACGCGCTGAACCTGGCAAATGCCCTTGCCGCCCGATCGGGCGATGCCGAGATCCTCGTCGCGTCCGACGCTGCCCTGGCGGCGCCACCGACGACGCCGGTCGACCACCCGGTCAAGGCGCTCCTTGTCGGCCGCGGCCGCGCGAACCAGGCGATCGTGGCGCTCGCCGTCCGGCCGGCGCCGTCCGGCGTGACCCGGTCGGTGTTCGTCAGCGTCGCGAACCTCGACATCGAGAAGGCGACTCGGCGCGTCGAGCTCTACGGCGACGGGGTGCTGCTCGAGGCCCGCGACGTGTTCCTCGAGCCGCAGGCCCGGACCGAGGTCATCGTCGACGACGTCCCGGGATCCGTGTCGGTCGTCGAGGTCCGGCTCACGGTCGCGAGCGGGACCGCAGGCGCGACAGGCGACGCCCTCGCCCTCGATGACCGTGCCTGGACCGTCGTCCCGCCGGATCGCAAGAGCAACATCCTCATCGTCGGCGAGGGCGATCCCTACCTCGAGACCGCGCTCACGTTCCTGCCGAATGTGAATCTGTTCGGGGTCAAGCCGGCGAACTACCCGAAGGACGCCGTCCGGACGGACGGCACGGCATGGGATCTCATCGTCTTCGAGGGCAACGTCCCGGCCGAGCTGCCCGGGACGCCGACGCTCCTGATCGCCCCGCCGCAGTCGAGCGATCTGGCCGAGGTGGTCGGGACGCTCACCGATCCCGGGATCGGGACGCCACCCGCCGACGAGCCGATCCTGCGCTACGTCGACCTGTCGACGACGCACATCGGGAAGGCCGCCAAGCTCGTGCTCCCGGCGTGGGCCAGGCCGGTCCTGCCGGGCCCGGGCGGCTCGCCGCTCCTGTACGTCGGCGATCGCGACGGCCAGCGCGCCGGCGTCCTCGCCTTCGAGCCACGCCAGTCCGACCTGCCGCTCCAGGTCGGCTTTCCGATCCTCATCGCGAATCTCACCGGCGAGCTGCTCGGCGGCTCCTCGACGCCCACGACGGCCGTCGTGCCGGGCGACCCGGTCACCCTGCCGCTCCCGCCAGGCGCCACCGGGCTCAGCGTCGAGAAGCCGGACGGGTCGACGGTCATCGTCCCGGCGGTCGGGCCCGGCGCCGCATCCGTGTCGTTCAGCCAGACCGATGAGCTCGGGGTCTACGAGGCGACGCCGATCGGTCCGACCCCCTCGGCTGGCGCCTCACCCGTCGGGTCGCCCTCCAGCCCGCCGGCGGGTCCGAGCGACCCGATCAGGTTCGCGGTCGACCTCTTCGATCCGGCCGAGAGCAACATCGCGCCCGGCACGGCGGGCGACATCGAGGCGATCGGGCCCGAGACGAGCCTGAATCCGCGGCCGACGGCCGAGGGCCTCCACAGTCCAGCGCCGTCGGTCGGTCCCGGCGAGACGGCGCCGCCGAGCGCGGGCCCGACCGGGAGCCCGGCTGCGGGAGGCGTCGTGACGAGCGATCGGCGGCCGGCCCGCGACGAGCTGTGGATCCCGGTCGTGCTCGTCGCCCTCCTCGTCCTGGCCATCGAGTGGCTCGTCTACCACCGCGACGCCGTGACGCGCCTCTGGCGATCGCTCCGGCGCCGGGAGCCCGCGCCCGAGAGCAGGTCCCGCTGATGGGCGTCCGGTTCGAGGCGCCTGCCTGGCTCATCCTGCTCCTGCCGGCGCTCGGCCTGACCCTTCTCCCCTACCTCGCCGCCCGACGTCGGATCGGCCCCGCCCGCCGGCGCGCGGCGCTCGCCATCCGGGTCGGCCTGCTCTCGGCACTCGTCTTCGCCCTGGCCGGGTTCCAGCTCGTGTTGCCGGTCGATCGGCTGGCGACCGTGTTCGTCGTCGACCTCTCGGACAGCGTCGGCACGACCGGCCGGGAGGACGCCCTGGACTTCCTGCGCCAGACCCTGGCGATCATGCCCAGGGAAGACGAGGCCGGCATCGTGGCGTTCGGCAAGGACGCCCTCGTCGAGCGGCTGCCCGAGGAGGTCCGCGACCTCGACCGCCTGCACTCCGCGCCGGTCACCGGCGCGACCGACATCGGGGCGGCCCTCCGACTCGCGTCCGCGCTGTTCCCGGATGCCGCCCAGAAGCGGATCGTCGTGATCTCCGACGGCAACGACACGACGGGCCGAGGCCAGCTCGAAGCGGCCCTCGCCGCGGCACGCGGCATCCAGGTCGAGACGCGCGTCGTCGGTCTCGCCGACCGCGACGAGGTCCTCATCGACCGGCTCACGACGCCCTCGACGGCACGCCTCGGCGAGCAGGTCGAGGCCGCGGTCGACATCACCTCGAGCGTCCCCCAGCCCGCCACGATCCGGCTGTTCGTCGACGGCGCGCTCGTCGACACCGCGCGCGTCGACCTGCCGGCCGGGACGAAGCGGTTCACGTTCCTGGTCAAGCCCTCGGAGCCCGGCTTCCACACGTTCCGGGCGGTCGTCGAGGCCGCCCGCGACACCTTCAGCCAGAACGATCGGGCCGACTCGGACACGATCGTCAAGGGCCCGCCGCGGATCCTCCTTGCGGCCGGCAACGCGGATGTCGGCAGCGAGCTGCTCGAGGCCCTGAAGACCGAGGGCCAGACCGTCGACACGATCGTCCCCGAGGCGCTGCCGGCCGACCCGACCGGCCTCCTGAACTACGACAGCGTCGTCCTCGTCGACGTCCCGCGGCTGCGGCTGACCGACCCGCAGCTCCTCTCGCTGCAGGTGTACGTGCGGGACCTCGGCCGCGGCCTCGTGATGGTCGGCGGGCCCGAGTCGTACGGCGCCGGCGGCTACACGAAGACCCCGATCGAGGAGACGCTGCCGGTCGACATGGGGGTGCGAGACCGGCAGAAGGAGCCTGACATCGCGCTCGTGGTCGTCATCGACAAGTCGGGCTCGATGGATGCCTGCCACTGCAACAGCTTCGATGGCGGCCCGGGTGGAAGCGGGGGTCTCCAGGGCGTCCGCAAGGTCGACATCGGCAAGGAGGCGATCCTCCGTGCGGCGGCGGCCCTCACCGCCCGTGACCAGCTGGGCGTCGTCGCCTTCGACGAGAGCGCCCACTGGGTCGTGAACACGGAGCCGCTCGGCCAGGTGGGCGACCTGCCCGGCCTCCTCGCCGGCATCCAGCCGAACGGCACGACGAACATCTACTCGGGCCTCGACCAGGCCGTCCAGTCGCTCGAGAAGACCACGGCCACCCGGCGCCACATCATCCTGCTGACCGACGGCTGGTCACGGAGCGGTCAATACGACCAGATCCTGGCCAAGATGAAGGCCGACGGCATCACCCTCTCGACGGTCGGCGCCGGTGGCGGCGCGAACCCGTTCCTGCAGCAGCTGGCGACGCAGGGCGGCGGGCGGTTCTACGCCGCGGCCAATCCCGCGTCGATTCCCGACATCTTCCTGAAGGAGACGCAGCAGGTCGCCGGCCAGCAGATCGTCGAGGAGCCGTTCTTCCCGATCGAGACGAGCGCATCGCCGATCACCCGCGGCTTCGACGCGGGCTTCCCGCAGCTCCTCGGCTACAACGGCACGACCGCCAAGGGCGCGGCCCAGACCGTCCTCGTGACCGCGCGCGACGATCCGCTGCTGGCGCAATGGCAGTACGGCCTCGGGCGCTCGGTGGCATGGACCTCCGACTCGACCTCGAGCTGGGCCAAGAGCTGGCTGGGTTGGAAGGACTTCAGCCGGTTCTTCAGCCAGGTCGTCGGCTGGACGTTTCCGGGCGAGGAGACGGGCGGCATCGAGGCGTCGTTCGAATCGACCGGAACGGGCACCCGGCTGCACGTCCAGAGCGTCGAGAGCGACGGCTCGCCGCAGCGCCGCTCGGGCATTGCCACCAGCGGCCCGCTCACGTGCCGCGAGCATCCCCGCGGCGGCGGCCGACTGCGGCGCCGCGGCCTTTCGGCCACGCCAGCGGCGGATGAGCCAGGCGCGGCCATCGGCCAGCTCCCGACGCCCGATCGAGACGCGCCGCAGGGCGATGTCGAACGGCCACAACAGCAGCGCCAGCACGAGCAGCCACGGCCAGAGC
>JBKPRF010000325.1:0-8157 GCA_046734475.1 Chloroflexota bacterium | reverse complement strand
ATCATGGTCGCCGGGAGCGCGGCCGCCTCGTCGCCATCCGGCGGCGTCCAGGCAGGACCGGCGGCAACGGCCGCCCCCGATCCCAACGCCAAGCCCTACACCCTTCGCGATCCCGCCGCGCCGCCGGTCATGCCCGGCACGGTCCACGACATCGACCTGCCGATCATCGAGACCGACATGACGGTCGCGGCCGGCTATGTCGTCCACGTCTGGACATTCGGCGGGCAGGTGCCGGGCCCGGTGATCCGGGTCCATCTCGGCGACACGGTCAACGTCCACCTGAAGACCGAGGGCCAGATGAGCCACTCGATCGACTTCCACGCGAGCCAGACCGCGATGAACCACCAGATGGTCGAGATCAAGCCGGGAGCGACGTTCACGTACACGTTCATCGCGGACTACGCCGGCGTCTGGATGTACCACTGCGGGACCGCACCGGCTCTTGACCACATCGCGAACGGGATGTTCGGCATGGTGATCGTCGAGCCGAAGGGCGGGCTGCCGAAGGTCGACGAGGAGTTCGCCTTCGTCCAGAACGAGTGGTACCTCGGCGCCCAGGGCGAGCCGATCGACTACACGAAGGCCGCGGCCGCGGCGCCGGCGCCCGACTTCGTCGCCTTCAACGGCATCGCCAACCAGTACAAGGACAACCCGGTCCAGGTCACGACGAAGGGTCGTGTCCGGGTCTTCGTCCTCGACGCGGGACCGAGCCTCGACAGCTCGTTCCACGTGGTCGGGACAATCTTCGACACCGTGACCAAGGAGGGCGTCCAGCTCCTCCGGGGCAACCCTGGCGGCTGGGGCGCCCAGGCGGTCGACCTGTCGCCTGCGCAGGGCGCGATCATCGAGTTCAGCCCGGTCGAGGACGGCATGTACCCGTTCGTCACCCACGCGTTCAAGGACGTGACCCGCGGTGCGATCGGGATCTTCCTGGCCGGTGACGGTGACCCGCTGAACTGAGGCGCGCGGGACTACGTACTCCGCGCCGCGCGGCGCCGGGCGCTCGCGGTGCCCCACGGCAACACCAGTACCAATGGGGGATGACGATCGTCCGGCGCGCACGGGAACCTGCCGCCAATGCCTTCCCGGGGGACGGCCGCGTCAACGGCCGTCCAGGAACATGCCCACCTCGGCGACCCGCGCGCCCAGCGTCAGCTGCGGCGGACCATCGGCATGTTCGGGGCGGCCCTCCTGCCGTTCGATGCCGTCTGGTTCGCCGTCGCGCTCGCCCTGCGTGACTTCTACCTGGCGTCGGTCGCCGCCGTCGCCATCGCATTCGCGGCCTGGCTGCTGATCGAATACCGCAGCTCGGTCCACCGGCCGGCCGGCCAGCTGGCGACGAGGATCGCGCTCGCGCTGTACGCCACGATCATCGTGGCGACGACCTTCGAGCCGCCGCTCGGTGCCGCCCTCGCCACGGCGGCCGTCATCCCCTCGGTCCTCGCGCTCATGCACGTCAGCCGGCCCGTCGTCTTTCGGCTGATGGTCCTCGGCGCCCCGGTCGGCGTCTATGCGGCGATCGCCGGCGCGGTCATGCCATGGGGCTCGCGCTTCAGCGGCCCCCTCGAGCTGCTGCTGCCGATCTCGACCCTCGTTGCCGCCTACGCCGTCTACCAGATCTTCCTGTGGAATGCGAGCGGTCAGCTGAGCGAGACGGCCAGCGAGCTGACGGCGGCGATGGACCTCACTCGCGAGGTCGCCCAGACCCTCGATCCGAAGCTGGTCGGCCGGATCATCGCCAGGCACATCTCCCGCGCCGCCGAGGTCGCCGATTGCACGCTGAGCATGTGGGACCGGGCGGGCGACAAGGTCGACACGTTCGCGTTCTATCCGCCCGACATGAACGGCATCGAGGACCACTACGACCTCGCCCAGTTCCCGGCGACGCGGCGCGTCCTGATGAGCGGTGAGCCGTGCTACGTCGACGTGAGCGATCCGGCCAGCGACCCGAACGAGATCGCCTATCTGCGCTCAGTGGGCCAGGCCAGCATGGTGATGCTGCCGCTGGTCGTCCGCGGCGAATCGATCGGGATCCTCGAGCTGACCTCGACCGAATCGGAGGTCTTCAGCGATCGGAGCGTGGCCCTCGCCCAGCTGCTGGCGCGCGAAGCGGCGGTGTCTCTCGAGAACGCCCGGCTCTATGAGGAGATCCAGGATCAGGCATTCCGCGACGCGCTGACGGGTCTTGCCAATCGGCGGCTGTTCCTTGAGCGCCTGACCCATGTCCTCGATCGGCTTCGGGGTCGGAGCATCCGCCGGGTCGCGGTCCTCTTCATGGACCTCGACAACTTCAAGCTCCTCAACGACCGCCACGGCCATCCCGCCGGCGACGAGGTGTTGCGCGCCATCGGCGAACGGCTGCGCGAGGCGATCCGGCCTGGCGACACGGCGGCCCGGCTCGGCGGCGATGAATTCGCGATTCTCCTCGAGGAGGTCGACGGCCAAGCCGAGGCGGTCGCCGTCGCCGAGCGCCTGCTCGAGAGCGTCAGCCAGCCGATCGCGGTCGTGGACGGTGCGCCGCGGCTCGGGACGAGCATCGGGATCGCGCTGTCCGGTGTCGCCGGCGACTCAGCCGACGAGATGCTGCGGGACGCCGACATCGCGATGTACGCGGCGAAGGACGCCGGTCGCGGCCGGATCCAGCTGTTCAATCCCGAGCTCCTCGCCCGGGCGACCGCTCGGAGCGACATGGACGCCCGGCTGCGAGGCGCGGTCGAGCGGGGCGAGCTCCGTCTTGAGTACCAGCCCATCGTGGAGCTCGCGAAAGGCAGCGGCCGCGTGGTCGGTCTCGAGGCCCTCGTGCGCTGGGAGCCGACGGGCCGGCCCACCCAGATGCCCGCCGACTTCATCGGCCTCGCCGAGCAGAGCGGCGAGATCACGGCGATCGGCCGCTGGGTTCTCCATGAGGCGTGCCGCCAGATCAGCGTCTGGCAGCACGGCCACGGCATGCCGGGCCTCCGGATCAACGTCAACCTGTCGGCCCGCCAGTTCACCGACCCGGGGCTCACCGGGATGGTCGCGACCGCCCTCCGCGACAGCGGTCTGCCCGCGAGCTGCCTGACGCTCGAGATCACCGAGTCGACGATCATGGCCCGGACCCGCGACACGATCGAGCGGGTTCGCGACCTCCGGAGCATGGGCGTCCGGATCTCGATCGACGACTTCGGCACCGGCTACTCGTCGCTCGGCTACCTCCAGGCGTTCCAGCTCGATGAGCTGAAGATCGACCGGTCGTTCGTCTCGCCCGCGATCATCGGGACGCCTCGGGTCATCAGCCGGGCGATCGTCGAGCTCGGCCGGGCGCTCGGCCTCGACATCGTGGTCGAGGGCATCGAGTCGGCGAACCAGGCGCGCTGGTTCAGCTCGCTCGGCTGCCAGTACGGCCAGGGCTTCCTGTACGCCCGTCCGATGAGCCCGGCCGACACCAACGCGTACCTGGCGGACGAGCGGGAGGCGGCGGCGCCCGGCGGCATCACCAGGCTCGACACCCGCCGGCGGCGGAGGCGTGCCGCCGTCTAGGAGCCGGTGATGAACTCGCCGCCGTCGACGCTGATGATGTCGCCGTTGATGAAGGCAGTGCCCTCGGCGGAGAGCGCGAGGATCGCGTTCGCGACGTCCTGCGGCGTCGTCATCCGGCCGGTCGGGTTCCGCTTCATCGTGATGTCGATCATCGTCTGGGCCTCGGGGATCTTCCGGAGGGCCGGGGTGTCGGTGACGCCGGCCCGGATCGCGTTGGCGGTGACGCCGGAGCCCTTCCGGGCCAGCTCCATTGCCAGCTGCCGAATGTGCGACTCGAGAGCGGCTTTCGCCGACGACACGACGCCGTAGCTCGGGACGACGCGCGTCGAGCCCTCGGAAGTCATCGCGAAGATCCGCGAGCCCTTGCCCAGCAGGCCCGCGCGCCACAGGTCCTGGACCCAGTAGACGAGGCTGTTGGCCATGACGTCCTGGGTCATCTCCATCTTCTTGCGATCGACCGCCGCCTTGGGATCGTCGGACAGGAACGGCACGAGGCTGCCGAACGCGAGCGAGTGCATGACCACCTTGACGAACGGGTCGCGGCCGCCGGCGCGGGCCGTCTCGAAGCGGGAGCCAAGCTCGGCGACGGCGGCCGCGCGCTTCTCGTCGTCCGCCGCGTTCATGTTGATGAAGAGGACCTCGCGGCCGTCCTTTGCCAGGTCCGCCTTGAGCTCCTCGACATGGGCCAGGCTCGCCCGGAAGTCGAGGTGGATCCCGCAGATGTTGTAGCCGTTCGCGGCGAGGGTCCGGGCCGTGGCCTCGCCCATGCCCGACGACGCGCCGAGGATCAGGGCCCAGGGCTCGCGCTTGTCCATCGCCGGGGAGTCTAGATCACGCCCTCCGCCGCGAGGCGGTCGATGGCGTCGGGCGCGTAGCCCGCCTCCCCGAGAATCTCGCGGGAGTGCTCGCCGAGGAGCGGTGGTGGACGACGGATCGTGGCCGGCGTGCCGGCCAGGACCATCGGGCTCGCGACCTGGTCCACCGGGCCGAGCACCGGATGGCCGAGCCGGACGCGGCTGCCGATCGCCCGGGCCTGGGGGGCCTCGAAGGCCTCGCGGATGTCGCGGATCGGGCCGGCCGGGATCCCCGCCTCGTCGAGGATCGCGAGCCAGTCGGCGGAGGCGCGCTCGGCCAGACGGCCGTTGAGCGTCGCGACGAGCTCCCCCCGGTTCGCGACCCGCGCACCGTTCGTCGCGAATCTCGCCTCGGTGGCGAGATTCGGCATGCCGAGCGCCGCGCACAGCGCCCGCCACTGCTTCTCACTGCCGACCCCGATCGCGATCTCGCCGTCGGCCGTCGGGAACGTCTCGTACGGCACGATGCTCGGGTGGGCGTTGCCGAGCCGGCCCGGGGCCGCGCCGGTGGCGAGGGTCGACTGGGCCTGGTTGACGAGGACGGCCAGCGTGCTCTGGAGCAGCGACACGTCGATGCGCTGCCCGACGCGCTGCCCGACGCGCTGCCCGCGATCCGCGCGACCCAGCAGGCCCGCCAGGATCGAGACCGCGCCGAACAGCCCGGTGACGACGTCGGTGATCGCGACCCCGACCTTCAGCGGCCGCCCGTCGGGCTCGCCGGTGATCGACATGAGCCCGCTGACCGCCTGGATGACGAAGTCGTAGCCAGGCTTGGCCGCGTCGGGACCCGTCGTGCCGAAGCCGCTGATGGCGAGGTGGACGAGCGCCGGGTTCAGCGCCTCGAGCGCCGCGTCGCTGAAGCCGAGGCCCTCGAATCCGCCGACCCGGAAGTTCTCGACGACCACGTCGCCGCCGCGGAGCAGCGTTCGCAGCACATCGCGGCCGGCTTTCGATCGGAGGTCCAGGCGGAGCGACCGCTTGTTGCGGTTGATCGCGAGGTAGTACGTGGCGGTCCGTGTCCCGGCGGCCTCGTCGCCGACCCACGGCGGCCCCCAGCCCCGGGTCGCGTCGCCCGCGAGCGGCTCGACCTTGATCACATCGGCGCCGAGGTCGCCGAGGAGCATCGTGCAATAGGGCCCGGCGAGCACGGTCGAGCAGTCGATGACGCGGACGCCGGCCAGCGGTCCGGGAGCGGCGCTGCGGTCGGCCGGCATGGCCGCGATGGTACGAGGCAGCCTGGCCGCTCCGGACCATGCGGCCGACGCCTTCGGCCTTCGTCAGCCGGCGGTTTCGGCCTCCGTTGCCAGCTCGCCCGGGTGGGGCCGTCGCGTCGGGACCCAGGGGATCTCGGCACCATCGGGCAGGGGCACGCCTTCCCGCACCCAGTCGACGTGCTCGCGGTTCACGACGATCGTGCCGGTCGGCTCGCGGACGATCTCGCCGCCGCGCCGGAACTCGATCGTGGCGTAGGTCAGCGGAACCATCGGCCGCCGGGCTCGCAGCGAGGCGAGCGGATCCTCGCCGACGCCGCTGTGGAGCCGGCCGGAGACGAGATAGCGACCGGCCCGCAGCACGATCCGGTGCGGCTCCGTGGGAATCCGCAGCGTGCGGTCGCCGCGCGGCCCGGCGGCGTGGACGAGCGGGAGTTCGCTGCGGCGCAGGAGGATCTCCGCGACCACGAGCGAGCCGCCGTGCGGCAGCCGCTCGGCGAGGGCGTCGACGAGCACGTACTCGTCGTGCCGGTTGAGCATGTCGGACAGCCGCGAGGCGTCGAGCCGGACTCGCCCGGACAGGCGCTCGTCGGAGGTGTACGCGACGAAATCGATCTCGGGCAGCCCGTCGGTCTCGCGCCCGCCTTCGGCCGTCGTCCCGCCGGGCGCGTCGGAGCCGCCCGGCCCGGGCTGGCGCATGACGAGACGCAGGCGCGAACCGATGGCGCCGATCACCCGATCAGGATGCGCCGCGACCCGCCCGACGTCCTCCGGACGAAGGTACCGATCCGAGGCTAGGATGCCGCGGATGACGTTCACCCTCATGACCACCCACGCCCACCCCGACGACGAGACGATCGGGACCGGCGGCGTCATGGCAAAGGCCGTCCGGGACGGCCACCGCGTGGTCCTCGTGACCGGCACCCGGGGCGAGATGGGCGAGATCGTCGTCCCGGCGATGGACACCCCGGAGAGCCATCGCCGCCTCGGCGAGATCCGGGCCGGTGAGCTCGAGGCCGCGATGGCTGATCTCGGCGTGACCGAGTGGGAGAACCTCGGCTATCGCGATTCCGACATGATGGGTCGGTCCGGGAACGCCGACGCCCGGTCGTTCTGGCAGGCCGATCTCGACGATGCCGCCCGCCGCCTGACGTGGCTGATCCGGCGCCACCGCCCCCATGTCGTGACGACGTACAACGACTTCGGCGGCTACGGCCATCCCGACCACATCCGCACCCACGACACGGCGATCCGGGCCTTCGCCCGGGCCGGCGATCCGGCCTGGTACCCGGAGCAGCTCGCGCCGGAGCACGGCGGCTCGGGTCCGGCCGAGGCCGACGGTGGCGTCGCGCCGTGGACGCCGCTGAAGCTCTACGAGCAGGCGATCCCGGCGTCGATCCGCAAGCAGATGTGGGAGGCCCAGGAGCAGGGCGGCCAGCCGAACCGCTGGGCCCCGCCCGAGGACGCCACGCCCGAGCAGATCGCCGAGTTCCAGGCGCAGATGGAGCGGATGCTCACGCCGGACGAGCAGATCACGACCTGGGTCGATGTATCGGACGTGCTCGACCGCAAGTGGGCGGCGATGAATCGCCACGTGACCCAGTTCGCGCCCGACAGCTTCTTCTTCCAGGGCGGCCTCGATGGGTTCCGGCGGTTCTGGAGTCGCGAGACGTTCGTCCTCCGCGAAGCGCGGGTCCCGACCGCGACGCCCGAGACCGATCTCTTCGCGGGGCTGCCCGGCTAGGTTCGGCTCACCACGGCAGGCCCGGCGAGGCCCCGAACATCTGCTTCAGGACGACGGCGCCCGACGTGGCCGGGTCGAGCAGGTTGGGCTGCGAGCCGTCGAGGATCAGGAACGGGTGGATCCGGACCTGGAGCAACCGGGTTCCCGAGAAGGTGAGCTCCAGCAGCGGGCCCTCCTGGGTCTGCTCGGAGCGACTGATGTTGAACACGAAGTCGCCGAGCGAGTAGAAGATCGGCACGCTCTTGTAGACCTCGATCCCGCCGGCCCAGTGGGTGTGGGAGCCGATGACGAGATCGGCGCCGGCATCGATCGCGGCGTGGGCCAGCGAGCGCTGGGTCGCGGTCGTTCCGGCCGAGTACTCGGTGCCCCAGTGCGGGAACACGATGACGAGCTGCGCGCCGCCTTCGCGAGCGGCGGCGATGTCGGCACGCACCCGGGCGGCGCTCATCTCGTTCGTGCCGGGGCTGTCGGCGGTCGCCGCGTAGGCCGGCATGATCGTGTCATAGCCGAGGATCCCGACCGTGACCCCGCCGGCGTCGAGGAGCGAGGCCTCGCGCGCCGCCGGCAGGTTCGCGTCGGCCCCGCCGTGGGCGATCCCGAAGCCATCGAGGTTCTCGAGCGTGTCGAGGATGCCGCCATCGCCGTAGTTGCCGATGTGGTTGTTGGCCAGCGACACCCAGTCGATGCCGGCGTTCGCGAGGCCCTCGATGAGGGCCGGATCGGCGCTGAAGGTGAACCCGGCCGGGTGGTACGTGAAGTTGTCGGGCGCCGGGTTCTCGAAGTTGGCGATCGACAGGTCGGCAGTGCCGAGGAGGTCCCGAACGGCGCC
>JBKPRF010000324.1:0-3887 GCA_046734475.1 Chloroflexota bacterium | reverse complement strand
ACTCGCGCGTCTCGACCTCTCGGCGATCAGTCCCGACTGAACGCCCCAGCGTCCTCCGGAGTAGGCGCCGGGGCGACGGTCGCGGTGGCAGCCAGCGAGGCCGTCGCCGCCGGCACGGGTGATGGCGCGGAGCTGCCACTCGGGCTCGCCGACGAGCACCCGGCCAACACGACGAGCATCGCCGCGAGCCCGGACATCCGCGTCATCACTCCTTCGATCCCCGGGCTTCGCAGGATGTGACAGCCCGTGCACACTCGGGGTGTGACCGCGATCACGCCCGAGCAGGTCCTGCGCTACCGGGCGCGGGCGAGCCACCTCGACCGGAAGCTCGCGATGGTGTCGATCGCGAAGGCCGCGTGGGGCGGCCTGCAGGATTCGGTGCCGCGCGGCGGGGTCATCTCGCTGCACGCCCGGGTCGAGGGCACGAAGCCCGACTCCTGGGAGCACCCGAAGCTCGTCCAGATCTGGTTCCGAGGCGGGGCCGACTACATCGTGCCGCGCGACGACGTCGGCGTGTTCACGCTCGGCTGCCTGCCCCGCGACCCCGAGCGCGTCCGCGCGCTCGAGCGCCTCGCGGACCGGATCCACCGGGCCGCGAAGGGCGAGATGACGCCAGTCGGCGAGGTCGCGGCGGCCATCGGCCACCGCAGCGCCGCGGACCCGTTCCATCCGCGCGCGTCGTCGACGACCGGCCGGGTGCACATCCGCTGGGACGCCAGCCGGATCTGGCTCATCCCGGTCGAGCGGCCGGCGATCGACCCGGAGGACGCCCGGCGCGAGCTGGCTCGGCGGTTCCTCCATTGGCTCGGCCCGGCGACGGTCCGAGACCTCGCGCGGTGGACCGGGACGACGCCGGCCGACGCGAAGGCAACGTGGGCCGCGATCGAAGCCGAGCTGGCACCGGTCGAGCTCGAGGCCGAGGTCCGAGAGCGACGACGCTTCATCCTCGAATCCGACCTCGAGGCGCTGGAGCGGTCGAAGCCGATCGAGGGCGTCCGGCTCGTGCCGTTCGACGACGCCTACACGAAGCTCGATAAGGACCTGCTGGTGCCGGACGAGGCACGTCGAGCGAAGGCCGTCCCGTCGGCAGGGCATTCGCCCGGCTACATCCCGGGCGCGATCCTCGTCGATGGCGAGGTCGTCGGCGGCTGGCAGCGCCAGCAGCGCAGGGTCACCCTCCACCCGTTCGGCCGCCTGCCGGGACGTGTCCATGACGCCCTCGAGGAGGAGGCCCTCACGATGCCGATCGCGGGTCCACAGGACCCAAGCGTCAGCTGGGATTGACGCGGCCCGCAGGGGCTGCGGCTACCCTCGGGTTCATCGCACCGGAGGTCGGCGATGCCGCAGGCACGGAGCTGGCAGGAGATGTACGCCCAGGTACAGGCGCAGCTCGAGCGCCAGACCGGCGAGACCGTCGCGCAGTGGAACGCGAAGATCCGGGCCGAGGCCCGCCCGAAGGACGAGCCGCAGCTTCGGGCGTGGCTCGCCGGGCGCGGGGTCACCGGCTATCCGGCGATGTACCTCGTGTACGAGACCTTCGGCTACCCGGATTACCTCCGGAAGGACGCCCAGCTTCTCATCGACGAGCAGTACGCCGATCGACCGGGGATCCGGCCGATCTTCGACCGGGTGCTCGAGGTACTCCCGACGATCGGCGCGATCGAGCTCCAGGCGCGCAAGACGTACGTGGCCCTGCTG
Organism: Chloroflexota bacterium; assembly: GCA_046734475.1. Lineage (GTDB taxonomy): Bacteria > Chloroflexota > Limnocylindria > Limnocylindrales > CSP1-4 > UBA5189. The sequence goes on along the minus strand of JBKPRF010000324.1, from coordinate 2,189 downwards.
ACCCCGCGGCGGACCTTCGCCTCCATCCAGCCCACGACGAAGACCCGGGTCGACATCGGCCTCCGGCTCGAGGGCGTGACGCCCGACGGCCGGCTCGAGGTCGCGAAGTCGATCGGTCAGAGCTCGATGAGGCACAAGGTCGGGCTCAGCTCCACGGCCGAGATCGACGACGAGCTGGTCGGCTGGCTGCGCCTCGCCTACGAGGCCAATTCCTAGCTCCTCCGGTAGCCTTGACCGGCACAAAAGGGGGACTCCCATGACGATTCAGGCTCCTGCGAACGCGCCCATCGACGACCTCGCCGCCCGGACCCGCGGCCGGGTCATCCGCCCCACCGACGACGAGTACGACGCGGCTCGCCAGCTCGCGGCGGGCGGGCTCGACAAGCGACCGTTGGCCATCGCTCGGGTCGCCGACGCGACTGATGTCTCGAGCGTGCTGGGGTTCGTCGTCGAGCACGACCTCCCGGTCAGCGTGCTCTGCGGCGGGCACAGCATCTCGGGCGCCTCGGTGGTCGACGACGGCGTCGTCATCGACGTCCACGACCTCCGCTCGATCGAGCTCGACCTCGACGGCGGCACGGCCTGGATCGGCGCCGGCTACACCGCGGCCGAGGTCTCCGAGGCGCTGAGCGAGCACGGCCTCGCGATCGGATTCGGCGACACCGGCTCCGTCGGCGTGGCCGGGATCACGCTCGGCGGCGGCGTGGGCTACCTCGCGCGCAAGTTCGGCCTCTCGATCGACTCGCTGCTGGCCGCCGAGCTCGTGACCGCCGACGGCGAGATGCGCATGGTCGACAAGAGCGATCCCGACCTCTTCTGGGCGATCCGGGGCGCCGGCGCCAACTTCGGCGCGGCCACCCGCTTCCGGTTCCGCCTGGCCGAGGTGCCGGCATTCACCGGGGGCCTCCTCATCCAGCCCGCGACGGCCCAGAGCGTGGCGGCCTTCGTCGCCGCGGCCCAGGCGGCGCCCGAGGCGGTGACCACGATCGCGAACGTCATGCCCGCGCCGCCGATGCCCGGCGTGCCGGAGGACGCGGTCGGCAAGCTCGTGATCTTCGGGATCATGGCCGTCGCCGCGCCGGACGAGGACGCCGCCCGCTTCCTCGAGCCGTTCCGCTCGATCGCCCAGCCGATCGCGGACATGGTCCAGCCCATCCCCTACGCGAAGATCTACCCGCCGGAGGATCCGTCGTACCGCCCCCTCGCGGTCTCGCGGAACCTGTTCGTCGACCACTTCGATGAGCCGACCGCGGCCCGGATCCTGTCGACCCTCGACGCGATCGAAGGGCCGATGCGGGCGTGCCAGATCCGGCCGTACGGCGGCGCCGTCTCCCGCGTCCCGAACGAAGCGACCGCCTACGCCCACCGCGACCGCCCGATCATGGTCAACGTCGCCGCCTTCTACGAGGGCGACGCCGACAAGGCGGCCAAGACCGCCTGGGTCGACGATTTCGCCGGCTGGCTGAGCAACGGCGACCAGGCCGCGTACGTGAACTTCCTCGGCGACGAGGGCCAGGCGCGCATCCGCGCGGCCTACCCCCACGGCGCCTACGAGCGCCTCGCGGAGCTCAAGCGCCGCTACGACCCGACGAATCTCTTCCGCGGCAACCAGAACATCCCGCCGGCCTGAGCCGCCCCCGCGGCGGGTCAGGATCGGCCCTGCCGCCGGCCATCGCCGCGCTGCTCGGCAGCGCGGTGCCGCTCCAGCTCCTCACCGAGCGCCTCGCCCGGATCCGGGGTGTCGACCCCGACCCGATCCGGCGCGACGACCCGGCCTACCTCCGCGCCGCCGAGGCCGCCCAACCCGCGGTCTGAGCCACCCGGCAGCCGCCCTTCCTGGCAAATGCCACAGCTGGCGGCACGAGGCAAGGTCTCCGCGCCTGGCAGCGCGCAGGCGCCGGCAATGTCATCCCGAGCCACGCTCGTCGCGGGATGAAAGTCGCGCGAGCCGCCGGTCTCCAACGGCCCCTCGGGTCGTCCACCCCGTCTCGTGCCGCCCCCAGTGGCATCTGAGAAGAAGCGGCCGCGCGAAGGCGTGCGGCGCGAAGGCGTGAGGCCCGCAGTTGCGCGGCGCGCGCCGCGAACGTGCGCGGCGAAGGCGAGTGGGGCGCGAAGGCGAGTGGGGCGCGAAGGCGAGTGGGGCGCGGCGCGCAGGCGTTCGGCGCGGCGGGCTGCCGCCCGCTCAGATC
>JBKPRF010000323.1:0-2934 GCA_046734475.1 Chloroflexota bacterium | reverse complement strand
GGTGTAGATCGTCGAGCCGACCGGCCGATCGACGTCGTTCGCGGCGACCCGCTGGAGGAGCGCCGACGCACCGGGCCCAGCGATCGCGATCTAGCCGAACGACGACAGGTCGATGAGCCCGACCCGCTCGCGAACCGCCCGGTGCTCCTCGCCGACCCGCTCGAACCAGTCGGGCTTCAGCCAGCCGCGATCTCGCGGCACGCGACCGTTCCGGGTCCACGGCTGTTCGGGTCGATGCAGGTCGGCCCGCTCCCAGCCGGCCTTCGTGCCGAAGACCGCCCCGCTCGCCTCGAGCCGCGAGTGCAGCGCGGACAGGCGACGCGGCCGGCCGGCGACCTCCGCGTCGTACGGGAATCGGAGACGGTAGTAATCGGCGTATGTCTCGCAGGCGAGGGCGGCCGCGAACTCGGGATCCCGGTAGGTGTCGGCGAAGCGCCACGCCCGGTACGGCGCGACGTCGACCCCCGGATCGCCGTCGACGATCCAGCGGGCCACGGCCCGCCCGATCCCACCACCGCCACCGAAGCCGTTGAGCGACAGCCCGGCCGCAACCCAGAAGCCGCGCACGCCCGGCATCGGCCCGATGAGCGGGTTCGCGTCGGGCGTCATCGCGTCCGGGTGGCACACGAGCCGGACAGCCTCGGCGTCGGCCAGGAACGGGAATCGCCGGATCGCCCCTTCCATGAGTGGCTGGAACCGCTCCCAGTCGGGCGCGAGGGCGGTCGCGGCGTGATCCCACGGCACGCCGCCGAGCCAGCGGGCGTGGGGCTCGGCCTCGTAGCCGCCGAACAGCATGCCGCCGTGCTCGGCCTTGCCGTAGACGAGGTTGTCGGGATCGCGGAAGGCCGGCATGTCGTTCGGCAGGGCATGGCCGGGCACCGCCTTCAGGGCGACGTGCTGGTGATCCACCGGGGTCGATGGGATGAAGGCCCCGACCATCTCGGCCACCCGCGGCGCCCACAGGCCCGCGGCGTTGACGACGAGCTCGGTCTCGATCGGCTCGCCGCCGTCGACCAGCACCCGGCGGATCTCACGCCGCGGCCCGAGCCCGAAGCCGGTCACGCGGCTGTTCTGGCGGATCCGGACGCCGAGCGCACGAGCCGCGGCGGCCAGGGCGTGGGTCGCCCCGTGGGGATCGAGGAAGCCGTCGCCCGGCAGGTGGACCGCACCGTAGAGCGAGTCCGCCGCGATGGCCGGCAACAGTCGACGGGCCTCGGCCGCCGAGATGACGCCGACGTCCAGCCCCACGCCGCGCGCGCGGGAGGCCGTGCGCACGAGCTCCTTGAGCTGCTCGGGTGACGACGCCAACCGGACCGAGCCGACCGCCGAGAAGGCGTCCAGGCGGCCGTACAGCTCGATCGAATAGCGGCGCCAGGCGAGCATCGTCGACGACGGGTTGAAGGCGGTGACCAGGCCCGCCGCCTGGGACGTCGCCCCGGCCGTGAGGCCCGCTTTCTCGACGAGCAGGACGTCGCGCCAGCCCGCCTCGGCGAGGTGATACGCGACGCTCACGCCGGTGATGCCGCCGCCGATCACGACGGCCCTCGCCTGGTCCACGGCGCGAGCCTAGCGAACGCGCGGGGCGCAACTGCAATCGATCCGTTAGCGGACCGCCGCGGGACGGATTCGCGGGCGCGCCCCGCTGGCTCCTACCGTCACTGGCCATGACCCTGTCCCGCCCAATGGAAGCCCTCATCCATCCGGGGACCGGAGGACTCATGCGCCAGATTCTTGGTGCCCTGGCCGCGTCGGCGCCCGCACTGCTCGCGATCGCCGGTGTCCTGCTGATCGGCGCCGTTCGCTAGTCCACCCAGCCCGCGGCGGCCTCCGTGAGCGCGTGCTCGAACTCGGGCCGCCCGGCGTTCGCGAGCAGCCGGTCGAAATGCTCCGCGGCGTACTCGCGGAAGTCGACGTCGAGCGTCGAGATGCCCTGCTGCAGGACGCCCCACATCGCCTCGCGGAAGTCGGACATCACCCGCATGACCGCGAGTCGCGCCAGCGCGGAACGGCGAATCTCGCCCGCGTAGGCCTCGAGCAGCACGGCGTCGGCGTCGGGCTCGAGCTCGTGGTTGATGCTGAAGTTGCCGAGGTCGAAGGCCGGGTCGCCCATCCCCGCGTACTCCCAGTCGACGATCCGGATCCGCTCGCCATCGTCGATGAAGTTCGCGTTGAGGAGGTCGTTGTGGCACGGCCGCAGCTCGACCGGCGCCGTGAGGCACGCGAGCTCGATCCGACGGGCGATCGCCTCGGCGAGGTCGTACTCGCGCGGGATCGCCACCCCGCGCGATCGCGCCAGGGCGCGATACGCCTCCACGATCCGGAACGGCACGAACAGGCCGGGGATGGCCGGGCCGTCGTGGATTCGACGGAGCGAAGCGGCGACCTTGCGCAGCACGTCGGAGGTCCGGACCTCCTCGAGCGACACCGGCTTGCCGACGATGAAACGGGTGAGCAGGTAGCCCTCGGGCCGGATGAAGGCCACGACCTCCGGGCCGACGCCCACGCCCGCGGCGGCGACGGTCGCCGCGTGCTCGACCTCGCGGCTGATCCCGAGGAGGTGGGTGTCGTTGCCGGCCAGCCGAACGACGTAGCGATCATCGCGGCCATCGATCGAGATCAGGAAGTTGCGGTTGGTGATCCCGCCGCTGAGCGGGACGAGATGGAGCTCGGCGGCGCCGAGCTCGGGGACCCGTCGAAGCGCCGAGGCGAGCTGCTCGCGCAGCTCGCCTCGGAGTTCGTCCGGGGAGTCCGTCGGCGCGCCGACGGCGATGTCGGTCAGGCGATCGCGGTCTCGCCGGTGGCGAGATCCGCCTCGGTGACGTCGACCTTCCGGCCCTGGCTGGTTGCCAGGTAGTAGACGACGCCGACGATGAGGATCAGGAGGATCGTGCCCTCGAAGAACGGGATGTCGGGCAGGAACCCGATCGTGTGACC
>JBKPRF010000322.1:0-4293 GCA_046734475.1 Chloroflexota bacterium | reverse complement strand
CTGTTCGTCCTGTACATCGTCCAGACTCTGCTGCCGAACCTCAAGAGCGTCTCGCCGGCGTTCGGGGCACTGCATCCGGTCAACGCGATGTTCCTCTTCGGACTGTCGGTCTGGTATGCCAGCCGCGCCTGGCGTGCGTCGTCACCGCCGGCGATGGCGGGGTAGCGGGATGGACCTGACGCCATACCTCGGCTGGATCGTGTTCCTCCACGTGGCCGGCGCGTTCCTGTTCGTGGCCGGCCACGGCGTCTCGATCGGGGTCGCGTTCCGGATCAAGCAGGAGCGCGACCCGGCGCGGCTGCTCGCGTACCTCGACCTGTCCGCCTGGTCGCTGGGCCTGGCCGGCGTCGGCCTGCTCCTGATCCTCGTGTTCGGGATCCTGGCCGGGGTCGTCGCCGGCTCGTTCGGGCGGGCCTGGATCTGGGTCTCGCTGGTCCTGTTCGTGGTCATCGGCGGGCTCATGACGCCGTTCGGCGGCATCCCGCTCTCGAAGATCCGATTCGCGCTCGGCCAGCGGACCCGCGGGATGAAGCCGGATGAGCCCGATCCGCCGGCCCTCCCGATGGACCAGATCACGCCGATGCTGGCGGCACTGAACCCCGGCCTCCTGGCCGCGATCGGCGGCGGCGGCTTCTTCCTGATCCTCTACCTGATGATGTTCAAGCCGTTCTAGGTCGCGGCGGCGCCGGGTGCCGCGCTCCTAGACTCGTGCCATGCGAGTCGGCCATGCCCGCGAGCGCCATGGTCCCGCCGGCGCGCCGTGGCGGCTCGTCGCCGCGGGCGGCGAGGGCCGGCCGTGGCTCGACCTCGACGTCGTCCGCCGGCGGCTGATCTCGCGCGATCCCAATCGGGAGCACAACGCGGTGCTCTTCCGGCAGCCCGTCACGACGCTCGACGACCACCTGGCACGGGGCCTCCGGATCGAGGCGCTCGCGGAGCTCGTCGACGGCTTCGAGGCGCTCGGGCCGCCCGACCCTGACGACGACGCCGTGCTCGAGGCGGCCGACCTCCGGTTCGGGCCGCCGGTCCAGCGGCCGCCGGCATTCCGGGACTTCTACGCCTTCGAAGGGCATGTCCGGACGATGTGGCAGCGCCGTGGCGGCGAGATCCCGGAGGCGTGGTACCGGCTCCCGATCTTCTACTTCTCGAACACGTCCGAAATCCGTGGCCCGGGCGACCCCGTATGGGCGCCGCGTGGCAGCTCGGAGCTCGACTTCGAGCTCGAGGTCGGTGCCGTCGTCGACACGCCGGCGTTCGACCTGTCCGAGGAGCGCGCAGCCGAGGCGATCGGCGGCTACCTCGTGCTGAACGACTGGTCGGCTCGCGACCTGCAGCGCGACGAGACCACGGTCCGGCTCGGACCGGCCAAGGGCAAGGACTTCGCGACGACCATCGGACCGTGGATCACCACGCCGGACGAGCTCGCGAGCGCGTGGACGGCCGATGCGACCGGGCCGGACCTGGACCTGACCGCCGCCGTGGTGACCGGCGATGGGCGGTCGGTCGAGGTCTCGCGCGGCACGTGGGCGAGCAGCCACTTCTCGTTCGGCCAGATGCTCGCGCGAGCCTGCGCGGAGGTGCACGTCCGCCCCGGCGAGCTGCTCGGTAGCGGCACGGTCGGCGGCGGTTGCCTCCTCGAGGTGAAGGACGAAACGCTTGGGCGCTACCTCGAGCCGGGCGACGAGGTCGTCCTCGCGGTCGAACGGCTGGGCGAGCTCCGCACCCCGGTCGCGGCGCGACCGGCGGCCTGAGCCGAGCGGGAGGGGGGAGTGCCATGACGCAGACCGTCGAGCCGGACGCGACGATCCACGCGCTGCGGCTGCCGGCCGGGCTCGACACGCCGGCGCTCGTCATCGATCTCGACATCGTCGAGGCCAACGCGCGCCGGATGCAGGGCGCGCTGGACGCCGCGGGGATCGCGTTGCGGCCGCACACGAAGACGCACAAGAGCGTGGCCCTGGCGCGACTCCAGGTGGAGGCCGGGGCGCGTGGGATCACGGTCGGCACCCTCGGCGAGGCCGAGGTCATGGCCGACGGCGGCCTCGACGACATCTTCATCGCGTACGCGCTGTGGGCCGTCGGGCCGAAGGCCGAGCGGCTGCGGCAGCTGCATGACCGGGACGGGCTGCGCCTGGCCGTCGGGCTCGACTCGGTCGAAGGGGCCGAGCGGCTCGCGGCCGCCGTCCGGGGCTCGGGCCAACCGCTCCGCGTCCTGATCGAGGTCGACCCGGGCAACCACCGCACCGGGGTCGCCGCACCGGATGCCGGGCGTCTCGCGACCGCCGCAACCCGACTCGGGCTGAAGGTCGAGGGCGCCTTCGCCCATGGCGGCCACGCCTACGCCGGGCGCGAGGCTGTCGCCGGGGCAGCCGCCGACGAGGTGTGGGCCCTCAGGACCGCGATGGACGCGATCGAGACCGAGGGCCTGGTGGCTCGAGTCGTGAGTGGCGGATCGACGCCGACGGCGCTGCCGGCCGCCCAGGAGCCGGTCAACGAGCTGCGGCCCGGGACGTACCTCCTCGGCGATCGCATCCAGGTCGCCCTCGGCAGCACACCGCCCGACGGTGTCGCGATCGCCGTGGCCGCGACCGTCGTGAGCACCGCAGTGCCGGGACAGATCGTCGTCGACGCCGGCGCGAAGACCCTGACCAAGGATCTGCCGCCATACCTCGAGGGCTACGGTGCGCTCGCCGACTATCCGGGCACGGTCATCGAGAAGGTCAACGACTACCACGGCGTCGTCCGCGTGCCGCCGGGCGTTCGAGCCCCGAGCCTCGGCGAGGTCGTCGCGGTGATCCCGAACCACGCCTGCCCCGTCGTCGACCTCCACGACGCGTTCGTCGCCACGAGGTCGGGCGAGATCGTCGGAACGTGGAGGGTCGATGGCCGCGGCCGCAGCCGCTGACGCCGCGCCCGAGCCGATGCTCGCGGTCCTGATCCGCCCCATGACCGAGAGCGACTGGCCGGAGGTCGCTCGCATCTACGCGGAAGGCATTGCCACGGGGCTCGCCACGTTCGAGACCGACGTGCCCGAATGGCGCGTCTTCAACGCCACGCACCGGCCCGAAGCGCGAGTCGTCGCGGAGCTGGATGGCCGCGTCATCGGCTGGGTCGCGCTGTCGCGGTGGTCGTCGCGGGGCGTGTACGCCGGTGTCTCGTGGGAGAGCGTCTACGTCGCCGCGGAATCGCGGGGTCGGGGTGTCGGTCGAGCCCTGCTGGGAGCGGCGATTCTCGCTTCGGAGTCCGCCGGCATCTGGACCCTGACCGCGGGCATCATGGCCGACAATGCGGCGAGCATCGCGCTCCACGAGCAGGTCGGGTTCCGCCGGATCGGCGAGCAGCGACGGGTCGGGCGCGACGCCTCGGGCCGGTGGCGCGACGTCGCACTCTACGAGCGCCGCAGTGAGGTCGTCGGGACCGACTGAACCTTTCGAGCCGGTGCCGCGCCTGATCCTGCGCGACTCGGGCTGAACGTTCGCCGCCGATTCGACCGTCAGACGGGGTGATCGCGGCCGTATGGTCGCGACCACCGGAGGTCGAGGTGGATCGAGACCTGGTCGAGCGGGCCCGAAAGGCCGATCGCGAGGCGTTCGCCGTCCTGGTGCACCAGGTCAGCGACTCGCTGTATGCGGTCGCCTATCGGATCCTGCGAGATCCCGGTCTGGCCGAGGACGCCCTGCAGAACGCCCTCGTGCTCGCCTGGCGCCGGATCCCGAAGCTTCGGGACCCGGATCGTTTCGAGGCCTGGATCCACCGCATCCTCGTCCATGCCTGCTACGACGAATCGCAGCGGGCGCGGCAGTGGCGAACCGACATCCGGGTCCTGCCGATCGATGGCCCGTCGATTCCCGACGGCGCCGCCGCACTGGCCGACCGCGACGAGCTGGAGCGGGCGTTTCGCCGGCTCTCGCTCGAGCAGCGGGCGGTCTTCGTCCTGCACCACTACCTCGGGCTGCCCCTCGTCGAGGTCGCCGAGCTTCTCGAGATCCCGGCCGGCACGGCGCGCTCCCGACTCCACTACGCCATCGCCGGGCTCCGACAGGCCCTCACGGCCGTACAGGAGCCACTCGCGCGGGAAGGACGACTCGCATGACAGACGATCGATCGCTCGAACGCGCCGCTCGATCGTGGATCGAGGAGGGCCCGACGCGGGCACCCGATCGCTCGGTGGACGCCGCCCTCGCCCGCATTCAAACGACACCACAGGAACGGGGGCTCACGCTCCCGTGGAGGTTGCCCACCATGAACCCAGTCATCCGCGTCGCCGGCGCCGCGATCGTCGCGGTCGTCGCC
>JBKPRF010000321.1:0-8402 GCA_046734475.1 Chloroflexota bacterium | reverse complement strand
GCTTCGGGAAGACGACGACCTCGATCCCGCCCTGCAGATCCTCGAGCGTCACCACCGCCATCGTCGCCCGGGCTCGGGTGATCACCGTCCTCGAGCCGACGACGATCCCGGCAACGACCAGGCGCTGGCCGTCGAGCGACTCGTCCTTCAGGTCGCCCGAGTAGGCCGTCACGAAGGCCGCCACCTGCTCGGCGACCTCGCCCATCGGGTGCTCCGACAGGTAGAGCCCGAGGAGCTCCTTCTCCCAGCGGAGCTTCTCCCGGACCGGCGCCTCCACGACCTGCGGCAGTGGCCGCTCGAGGACGTCGATCTCGGCGATGCCGGTGTCAAACAGCGAGGTCTGGCCGGTCGAGCGATCGCGCTGCGTCGCCTGCCCTGCCGCGATGGCGTCGTCGAGCCCTTCGAGAACCTGGGCCGGGTGGCCGAAGGCCGAGAGCGCGCCGACCTTGGCCAGTGACTCGAGGACCTTGCGGTTCGCGAGGCGCAGGTCGATGCGGGTGCAGAGGTCGGTGAGCGACCGGAACGGGCCGTCCGCCTCGCGGGCCGCGACGATCGACTCGATCGCGCCCTGACCGACGTTCTTCACGGCGAGGAGGCCGAACCGGATCGCCTCGTCCTCGACCGTGAACTCGACGGCGCTCTTGAGCACGTCCGGGGGACGGACCTCGATGCCGAGGCGCCGGCATTCCGCGACGGCCGCGGCGACCTTCTCCTCCGTGTCCCGGAAGGCCGACAGCACCGAGGCCATGTAATCGACCGTGTAGTTCGCCTTGAGATAGGCGGTCTGGTAGGCGATGAGCCCGTAGCACGTGGCGTGGGCCTTGTTGAAGCCATAGCGCTCGAAGGGCTGGAACGCGGCGAAGACCGCGTCGATCGTCTGGGGCGGCACGCCGCGCTCCGCGGCGCGTTCGACGAACTTTTCCTTCTGGGCCCGGAGGACCGAGGACTTCTTCTTGCGGATCGCATAGCCGAGCGTGTCGGCCTCGGGCCCGGTGAAGCCGCCCAGGGCGATGGCCGCGGCCATGATGTCTTCCTGGTAGACGAAGATCCCGTACGTCTTCTCGAGGTACGGCTTGAGCAGTGGATGGAGGTACGTGACCTCCTCCTGGCCGTGCTTTCGCCGGATGTAGGCCGGGATGTTGTCCATCGGCCCGGGCCGATACAGGGCGACCATCGCGGCCAGGTCGTGAACTGACGTCGGGCGCAGCTCGCGGACGTACCGCCGCATGCCTGCCGACTCGAGCTGGAAGATGCCGGTCGTCTCGCCCGTGCTCAGCAGCTCGAACGTCTTCAGGTCGTCGAGCGGGATGTGGTCGAGGTCGATGTCGATGCCGCGGTGCGACCGGATGAGGTCGACCGCGTTCTTCAGGATGGTGAGGTTCGACAGGCCGAGGAAGTCGAACTTGAGGAGGCCGAGGGCCTCGATCGCGTGCATCTCGTACTGGGTCATGAGCGCGTCCGAGTTCGTGGCCTTCTGGAGCGGCATGAGCTCCGTCAGCGGCTCGCGGGAGATGACCACGCCGGCGGCGTGCGTCGAGGCATTGCGGGCGACGCCCTCCAGCTGGCGGGCGAAGTCGATGACCTTCGTGACCCCGGGGTCCGAGTCGTAGAGCTCCTTCAGCTGCGGGGCCGAGGCGAGGGCCTCGTCGAGCCTGATGCCGAGCTGGTTCGGAACGGCCTTGGCGACCCGATCGACCTCCCCGTACGAGTGGCCGAGCACCCGGCCGACGTCGCGGATCGCCGCCCTCGCCAGCATCGTGCCGAACGTGATGATCTGGGCCACGTGGTCCTGGCCGTACTTGTGGGCGACGTAGGCGATGACCTCGTCGCGACGGTCGTCCTGGAAGTCGACGTCGATGTCCGGCATCGTCACCCGGTCGGGGTTCAGGAACCGCTCGAACGGCAGCTCGTACTGGATCGGGTCGACGGGCGTGATGCCGAGCGTGTACGTGACGATCGAGCCCGGGGCGCTACCGCGGCAGGTCGTCTGGATGCCGCGCTCGCGGGCGAAGCGGATGAAGTCCGCAACGATGAGGAAGTAGCCGGCGTAGCCCATCGAGATGATCACGCCCAGCTCGTAGTCGAGGCGCGCCTGGAGGGCCGGGGTCACGTCCCCGTAGCGCCAGGCGAGACCCTTCTCGCACTCGCTCCGCAGCCACGACTCGACGGTCTCGCCGTCAGGCACGGGGAACACCGGGATGCGGAGCTGGCCGAGCGGCAGCTTCACGTCGCACATCTCGGCGATCCGGCGGGTGTTGGTGACGGCCTCGAGCTGATCGGGGAAGAGCGCGGCCATCTCGGCGGCCGACTTCAGGAAGAAGTCGTCCGTCTCGAACTTGAGGCGGCCCGGCGTGTCGAGGTTGGATGCCGTGCCGACGCAGAGCAGGACGTCATGGGCCGCCGACTGCTCGCGCCGCACGTAATGGAGGTCGTTGGTGACGACGAGCGGCAGGCCGAGCTCGGGCGCGAGGCGGAGGAGCTGCTCGTTCAGCCGTCGCTGCTCCGGCAGCCCGTGATCCTGGAGCTCGAGAAAGAACCGATCCCGCCCGAGGATGTCGCGGTACTCCCCGGCGACGCTCCTGGCGAGGTCCCAATCCTCGACCTCGAGGGCCCGCGAGACCTCGCCGTTCAGGCAGGCCGATAGCCCGATGAGGCCCTCGCTGTGCCGCGCGAGGTACTCCCGATCGATGCGCGGCTTGTAGTAGTAGCCGTCGATGTGGGCGTCGGTCACGATCCGGCAGAGGTTCCGGTAGCCAACGAGATCAGCGGCCAGCAGGATGAGGTGGAAGGGCTGGGCGTCGGCCTTGCCCTCCTTGTCGGTCATGGACCGCCGGGCGATGTACGTCTCGACCCCGAGGATCGGCTTGATCCCCTTCTGGGCCGCCGCCTGGTGGAACGCGACGGCACCGTAGAGGGCACCGTGGTCGGTCAGGGCAAGGCTGTCGAAGCCCTTCGCGCTCGCCTCGTCGACGAGGTCGGTGATCCGGCCCAGGCCGTCGAGGAGGCTGAACTCGGAGTGGGTGTGGAGATGGACGAAGTCGTTGGAGGCGAGCGTCAAGCGGGCACCAGCAGCTAGGGATCGAACGGTTGCCGGGCCGGCTCGCTCGACCCGGTGGTGGGGGCGCCGGTCAGTCTAGCGCGGCGGGATCTCGAGAGGCAGGGCATCGAACCGGGCCGGGACGACGTCGCCGGCCAGGCGGGCGGCCTCGAACCGGGCAGGTCCGGCAAGCTGCCAGTCCGGGACCGCGGACAGGAGCTCGTGGAGGAAGACACGGGCCTCGAGACGGGCAAGGTGAATGCCGACGCACGTGTGCGGGCCGCTGCCGAAGGCCAAGTGGGGGTTCGGACGGCGGTCGAGCCGGATCTCGGCTGGACGCTCGAAGGCGGCCGGGTCGTGGTTCGCCGCACCCCATCCGAGGATCACGACGTCGCCGGCGGCGGCGCGGCCCCACGAGCCCTCCGCGGCCGTGGTGACCCGCCGCTCCATGCCCGGATTCGGGCTGAAGAACCGCAGGTACTCCTCGATCGCGAGCGGGAGCAGCCCGGGATCGGCGCGAAGCCAGGCGCGGGCTCCCGCGTCCGTGGCCAGGTGCCAGATGGCCCCGCACAGGATGAGGATCACGGTGTCCCGGCCGCCCGCGAGCAACAGGTTGACCAGACCAACCTGCTCGACGCGGGCCAGCGGTCGCCCATCGACCGTTGCGCGGGCGATCCGGGCGAAGGCATCGTTCGAGCTGGCGACCCCGCCGCCGTCGAGGGCGCGAGCGACGTACGCGTCGAGCCGCGCGCCGCTCCGCGTCCCGTCCGGCAGGGTCTCCCAGCTGGTGATCCCCCACGACGCCAGCTCGGCCGCATCCTCAGGGCGGCCGAGAACCGCTGCGATGACGCTCGCCACCATCGGCACGGCGACGTCGAACACGGCCTCGGTCCGTCCGCGCCGCGCGAGTTCGGCAACGAGGTCGCGGGCGGTCGTCCGGATCACCGGCTCCATGGCCATGACGGCCCGCCGGCCGAGGATCGGCTCGACGACGGCGCGATAGGCGGCGTGAGCCGGCGGGTCGACCTCGAGCGGCAGCTGCGGATAGTCCCGCACGTCGCGGTCGCCCTGGACCGCCGAGGAGAACGTCCGCCAGTCCCTCGCCGCCGCCTTGACCTCGGCGTGGCTGGTGACCTCGGCGACGCCCACGATCCGGCGGACACCGATCGGCTCGGTCATGTCCGCATGGTGCCCGACATGGATGGGCCCCGGCCGGCGGCCGGGGCCCGCAGATGGTCAGCCGACGGACGTGGGCGTCAGGGCACGTTCAGCCCCGTTCCGTCGAGGCTCACGGTCTCGGAAGCGCGGACGCGATCGCAGGTGAACAACGTCGTGTTGTTCACGTTCGTGTGGAACTTCATGCAGGCGTCGATGGTCAGGTCGGCAGCCACCTGCCCGGCGACGAGCGGCGCGAACCGGACATCGATCGTGCACGTCGTGTTGGCCGGAACCGCGTAGCCCCAGTCGATGTAGCACGATCCGGTGAGCGCGTCCGTATACGTCCCGTTGGTGGTCCCCACATCGAGGACGACGTCCTTGCGGGCGGTGGTGAGCGAGACGCTCAGCACGCTGGAGTCGTTCACGAAGACCTCGCCGAACGACAGGCTCGCGGGCGACAGGGTGAAGGCCGCCGGCGGCGCCGCCGCGACCGGTCCGGCCGCCAGGGCGAGAGCCGTCAAGGCGACGATCGAGATGAGCGCGGCCCTCAGGGCGCGCGCAGGGCGAGAGACCAACATCGCTGGGTCCCCTCTTCATAACCCTCGCGCGACGCTGTGACGGTGACGTGCCTCTGCGCGACTTGGAGGCCCGTCCCCCGCCTTCCTCGCTGGGAGAGGAGTACCCGGAGGCCGGTCGGCGGGTCAATAGCCTCTTCGCGTCAGTTGTCGGCGGGCACCAGCAGGGCGGCGACGACGGGCTTGATGCGGTCCACCCAGAGGGAGTACTGAAGTCCGCTCGGATGCAGGCCGTCGATCGCGACGAGCGCCCGATCGGCGCCTGCACGCAACGACAGGTCGTGGATGTCGACGACCGCGACGCCGCGCGCCGAGGCGGCGGCCGTCCCCAGCTCGTTGAACCGGCGGATGGCCGCCGAGACCGTCGCCGGATCGCCGTAGTCGCCGCCGGCCGGAGTGACGGTGTAATCCGGCGTCGTCACGAACAGGCAGCGGCCGGCGCCGACCAGCCCGGCCATCGCGTCGAGGATCTGTCCGACGCGCCGCGCGTAGGCGTCGCCCGTCACGCCCTGGATGACGTCATTCACACCGACCAGGAGGGAGACGAAGCCCGGCTCGAGGCCGGCGAGGCGGGGCAGCTCGGCCGCGATCACGTCGCGGGCGGTGAAACCATTGACGCCGAGATTCGCGACGAGCTCGAGCGATGGCAGCGCGGCGGCGAGCTGGTTCGGCCAGCGCGCTGCTCCCTCGACCGACGTGCCGATCGTGTAGGAATCGCCGAGCGCAACGAACCGAACAGCTGCCATGTGGCCGCAGGATGCCATGCCACCGGCGCTAGACTGGCGGCGCATCTGAATTTCCGGCCCGGACCCGTTGTCTGGCCTCGGTGCCGCAGGTAGGATGCGCGCCAACGGGCCGCCCTGGAGGGGCGTCCCATTCCCGTCGAGCCACAGGCGATCTCTGGGCATTCGCCCGACCACGACGCCTGGGCCGACGCGCTGGAGGAGGAATACATGCGCATGCGATCGTTGGCCCTGGCCGCGCTGGCCGGGCTGGCCCTCGTCGCCTCGGCCTGTACGAACACCGGCGGCGGTTCGCCGGGCGCGTCCGGCGGCAAGGCCCTGAAGATCGGCCTCGTGACCGACGTCGGCACACTCGACGACAAGTCCTTCAACGAGGCCTCGTGGAAGGGCACGCAGGACGGCGCGGCTGCGGTCGGTGGCACGGCGTCGAACATCGTCACCAAGACGCCTGCCGACTACGCCACGAACATCAACTCGTTCATCGACCAGAAGTACGACGTGATCGTCACGGTCGGCTTCGCCCTCGGGAACGCCACCCTGGCTGCCGCTCAGGCCAACCCGAACGTCAAGTTCGTCGGCGTCGACCAGTTCATCTGCGTCCCCAAGGACGCGTATGACACGAAGTGCTCGGGCACGATCCCCTCGAACTACCAGGGCATCGTGTTCAAGGAGCAGCAGGCCGGCTATCTCGTCGGCATCGTCGCCGGCTCGCTGACGAAGTCGAATGTCATCGGCGCGGTCGGCGGCATCAACACCGTCCCGCCCGTCGTGGCCTACATCAAGGGCTTCGAGAATGGCGCGAAGTCGGTCAACCCCGGCATCACGGTCTTGGAGCAGTACGTCTCGACCGACATCACCAAGGCGTTCAACGACCCGACGACGGGCAAGGCGATCGCCCAGCAGATGATCGGCCAGAAGGCTGACTGGATCTTCCAGGTCGCCGGCCTCTCCGGCTCGGGTGCCCTCGAGGCGGCCTGCGCCACGCCGAACACCTACGGCATCGGCGTCGACGTCGACCAGGCCCCGGCCTTTCCGAACCTCAAGTGCGTCGTCACCAGCGCCGAGAAGCATCTCGCGCTGGCGACTGCCGCCGCCATCAAGGCAATCGCGGCCGGCACCGACAAGGGCGGCAACATCACGTACGACGCGTCCAGCACCCCCGTGGGGATCGGCGTGTCGGACTTCCACGACCTCAAGTCGATGATGACCGCCGATCTCCAGAAGAAGATCGACGATGCCCTCGCCGGCATGAAGGCGGGCACGGTCGATCCCTGCAAGCCGGCAGACTGCTTCAAGCCGTAGGCGGCAGCGAGTCGACACTCACCGCGAGCGGGTCGGTCACGCCGGCCCGCTCGCGCTGTTTCTGCGGACCCGGAGGGAGTTGAGCCGGTGACGGATACCGTCCCCGCCCTCGAGATGCGGGGCATCACGAAACGGTACCCCGGCGTCCTCGCCAACGACCACATCGACCTCGACGTCCGGCCTGGTGAGATCCACGCCCTCCTCGGCGAGAACGGCGCGGGCAAGTCGACCCTCATGAACATCCTGTACGGGCTTGCCGTGCCCGACCAGGGCGAGATCCTGCTCGACGGCCAGGCCGTCACGATCAACGGCCCCCATGACGCCATCGAGCGTGGCATCTCGATGGTCCACCAGCACTTCATGCTCGTGCCCGTGCTGACGGTCGCCGAGAACATCCTCCTCGGCGAGGAGACGATGGCCAACGCCGTCTTCATCGATCGCCGCGAGGCCCATCGCCGGATCGTCGACCTCGGCAAGCGGTTCGGCTTCGAGATCGATCCCGAGGCGCCGGTCGGCTCGCTGTCGGTCGGCTGGCAGCAGCGCGTCGAGATCCTCAAGGCGCTCTACCGCGAGGCGCGAATCCTCGTGCTCGACGAGCCGACCGCGGTCCTGACGCCCCAGGAGACCACCGAGATCTTCGCGGTCCTGCGGCGGCTCGCGGCCGAGGGTCACAGCATCATCTTCATCAGCCACAAGCTCTATGAGGTCCTCGAGATCGCCGACCGGATCACGGTCATCAGGCGCGGCCGCGTCGTGGGGACCCGGCAGCCGGGCGAGACCAACGAGGATGACCTCGCGGAAATGATGGTCGGCCGCGAGGTCCAGCTCGTCGTCGATCGCGGCGAGTCCCATCCCTCGGACGTCGAGATGGCGATCACCGACCTGCGCGTCAACGACGAGCGCGGCCACGAGGCGGTTCGCGGGGTGAGTTTCGAGGTCCGCAAGGGCGAGATCCTCGGCATCGCCGGTGTCGCCGGCAACGGCCAGAGCGAGCTCGTCGCAGCGATCACCGGCCTGCGCCGGCCCAGCGCCGGCACGATCTCGATCGGCGGCCAGGACGTGACGGTCTGGGGACCACGCCAGCTCACCGATCTCGGAATCGGCGACGTCCCAGGCGATCGCCAGCAGTTCGGTCTCGTGCTGTCGTTCACGGTGGCCGACAACCTTGTCCTGACGAGCTACTACCGGAGCCCGTACGCCAGGAACGGCGTGCGCAATGACGCCGCCATCCTCAAGTGGGCGGAGGAAGCGATCAGGGAGTACGACATCCGGACCCCGGGCCCGCTCGTGACCGCCGGGACGCTCTCGGGCGGCAACCAGCAGAAGGTCATCGTGGCCCGTGAGTTCAGCGGCGAACCCCGTCTCCTCGTCCTTGATCAGCCAACCCGCGGCCTCGACGTCGGCAGCATCGAGTTCATCCATCGCCAGGCCATCAAGCGGCGCGATGCCGGCGCCGCGGTACTCCTCGTGTCCGCGGAGCTCGACGAGGTCCTCGAGCTGTCGGACCGCGTCGCCGTCATGTACCGCGGCGAGATCGTGGCCATCCGCGATGGGCGGACGGCCGATCGCGAGGAGATCGGCCTGCTC
>JBKPRF010000320.1:0-3179 GCA_046734475.1 Chloroflexota bacterium | reverse complement strand
GGTCCGGCTCCACGTACACGTCGAGCGGCAGCCAGGCGGCGGGATCCAGCTTCGCGTCGGCCCGGGCATTGCGCACCGCCCGAACGAGGTCGATCAGGCTCTCGACCTGGCGCTCCGCCGCGAGGTCTCGCTCCCCCACCCCGGGCCAGCGCGCGACGATCAGCCGCGACGGGTCGGACGCCCGGTGCGGGATGGCGGCCCACAGGCTCTCGGTGATGAACGGCATGACCGGGTGGAGCAGTCGCAGGTACGCGTCGAGCGCCTCGACGAGCGTCCACCAGGTCGCCTCCCGGTCCGCCTCGGAGCGGCCCGGATCCGCGAGCTCGACCTTGGCCATCTCGATGCCCCAGTCGCAGAACTCCGACCAGATGCCGTCGAGCAGCGCCCGGGTCACCTCCGCGAGCTGGTAGTCGCGGATTGCGCGGTCGACGTCCTCGACCGCGGCCGCCGCGCGCGAGCGGATCCAGCGCTCGACCGGTCCGAGGTCCGGCGCGGCCGGCGGCCGCCGGGTCGCATCCGCCGGGATGGACGCCGGGCGGGCCCCGAGCACGAAGCGCGTCGCATTCCAGAGCTTGTTCGCGAAGGTCCGGCCGACCTCGAGCTTCTGGTGGCCGAACTTCTGGTCCTGGCCCGGCGTCGCGCCGTGGATGACCGCGAACCGCAGTGCGTCGGCGCCGCTCTCGGCCATCACCTCGAGCGGGTCGATGACATTGCCCTTCGTCTTGGACATCCGCTGGCCGCGCTCGTCGCGGATGAGCCCCGACAGGTAGACCGTGTGGAACGGCGCGCTGTCGGTGAGGTGGAGGCCCAGCATCATCATCCGGGCCACCCAGAAGAACAGGATGTCGTGGCCGGTCTCGAGGACCGATGTCGGGTAGTAGGTCCGGAGGTCGGCCGTGTCGTCGGGCCAGCCGAGGGTCGAGAACGGCCACAGGCCCGAGCTGAACCAGGTGTCGAAGATGTCGGCGTCCTGGACGAGATCTGCGGCGGGCCGCTGGCACACCTCGCATGCCTCCGGCCCGCCCTCCGTCGAGGAGACGGTGATGTGGCCGTTGGGGCAGTACCACGCGGGGATCCGGTGGCCCCACCACAGCTGGCGCGAGACGTTCCAGTCGCGGATGTTCGTGAGCCAGTGCTCCCAGACCTTCTCGAACCGTTCGGGCACGATCCGGGTCTCGCCGGTTCGGGTCGCAGCCAGCGAGGCCTCGGCGAGCGGCTTCGTCCGGATGAACCACTGGGTCTTCAGGCGCGGCTCGATGACGTCGTTCGAACGCTGGCAGCGACCGATCACCATCTCGTGCTGAACCGAGCCGAGGAGGTCGCCTCGCGCAGCGAGGTCCGCCACGATCCGCTTTCGCGCCTCGTAGCGATCGAGCCCGGCATAACCGTCACCGTTCTCGTTCACCGCGGCGGCATCGTCGAGCACGGTGATCATCGGCAGGTCGTGGCGCTTGCCGAGCTCGTAGTCGTCCTGGTCGTGGGCCGGCGTGATCTTGACGGCGCCGCTACCGAAGGCGCGATCCACCGCATCGTCGGCGAGGATCGGCACGTCACGCTCGACGAACGGGATCCTGGCGGTGCGCCCGACGAGCGCCGTGTATCGCTCGTCGTCCGGATTCACGGCGACCGCGGTGTCGCCGAGGATCGTCTCGGGCCGGGTGGTCGCGACCGCGATCGTCTCGGTCTGGCTCGGCTGGCCCGTTGCCGGGTCGAGCAGGTGGTAGCGAATCGTCCAGAGCGTGCCGGTCTCAGGCGTCGGGATGGTCTCGAGGTCCGAGACGCTCGTGCGGCAGCCCGGGCACCAGTTGATCAGGGCCTCGGTCCGGTACGCCAGGCCATCGCGGTAGAGCCGCTCGAACGCGACCCGGACGGCTTTCGACGAGCCCTCGTCCATCGTGAACCGCAGGCGCTTCCAGTCGACGGACGCACCGAGGCCGCGCTGCTGGCCGAGCATGACCTCGCGGGTCTCGTTGATGAACCGCCACATCCGCTCGAGGTAGCGCTCGCGCCCGAGCGACTCGCGTGACTCGCCCTCCCTCGCGATGATCCCGTCGAGGACGTACTGGGCGGCGATCGAGGCGTGGTCGAGGCCCGGCAGGAACAGGGCCCGATGGCCGCGCATCCGGGCGTGCCGGATCAGGAGGTCCTCGACCGCGGTCCGCTGGGCGTGGCCGAGATGGAGGGACCCGGTGATGTTCGGGGGCGGCTGGATGATCACGAACGGCGGCAGGCTCGGGTCGGCCGTCGAGCCGGCGCCGTCGGGCGCGAACACGTCGGCCGCGAGCCAGCGGGCATAGATGCCCGGCTCGACCTCGGCCGGCACGTAGGCCTTCGGCAGCGCTCGCGTCTCGATCGTCATTCCGGTGCGACTCCCGACAAACAGAACGCCCGCTCGTCCAGCGGACGAACGGGTCGTGGTACCACCTGCTGGTTCGAGGTCCCGCCGGCTCGCTCATCGCGCTCCGGTCCGGCGTGTGCCGGCCCCGAGGCCTCCTCTGGATGCGGTATCGGGCATCAGCCGCGCGGCTCGCGAGTGACGTTCGCGTCCCGTTGCCCGCGCGGCTCGCACCGTCCCGCGCTCGCTTCCAGGGCCCGTCTCGGACGCTACTCCTCTCGGTCCTCGCCGTGAGGCCGGGAGTCTAGCACGGGCGTTCCGCAGTTCTGATCACACGGACTTGCGGCCCATCTCCATACTGCGCAGTGCAATCTGTTTCGCTGAGGAGGAATCGATGGGGAACACACCCTGGAAGGTGGCCGTCTCCGCGGCCGCCGTCGTCCTGGTCGTCGGCGCATGCAGCCCCGCTGCATCGAATTCGCCGGCATCGTCCGGGGCGGCACCGTCGAGCGGCGCGTCGGCCTCGGCCGGCGCGGTCTCGTCGGCACCCCCGGCGGCCGCTGCCGTTCCGGCTGTCCCGACGGGCTTCAAGGAGCTCGACGACGCGCTCGGCTCGGCCCAGCCGTTCGCCGGCAAGTCGGTCAGCATCCAGACCCAGTGGGTCGCCGGTGAGGGCACCAACTTCGCGAGCGCCCTCGCGGACTTCGCCAAGGCGACCGGCATCACCTTCAAGATCGACAGCATCGCCTCGAGCCACGAGGCGATCCTCAAGTCGCGCATCGACGGCGGCTCGCCGCCCGATCTCGCCCAGCTCGCGCAGCCGACGGCCGTCGTGGCCTACGGC
>JBKPRF010000319.1:0-6458 GCA_046734475.1 Chloroflexota bacterium | reverse complement strand
TCCTGGGACAGCACGATCGGGTAATAGCCCCGGTCGGCGATCCGCTTCGTCATCGCGACCAGCTCGTCCTCGGTCGAGAGGACGTGCTCCTGGTCCTGCAGCGTCAGGCGCCAGCCGCCACCGGCCGGCCCGACGATCGGGGCCATGGCCTTGCCGGTCATGTCGCCGCCCATGACGAGCACGTCGGCCTTGTGGAACTTGCCGGCGTTGAGGAACTTGCGCCAGCAGACCTCGCTCCCGTGGATGTCGGTCGCGAAGAAGATCCTCATGGCCGGCGCACCGTATGGCTCATCCCGAGGTCGTCCCGTGTCCGACCTCTTCGGGCTCCTGGTACCACGCCATCTTCTCGCCGACCCGGGCCCGCAGCTTCCACCTCGTGGATTTCGGGGCGGCCTCGATCGCCGCTCGCAGGTCCCGGATCTGGATCCGTGGATCGAGTCTCGCGATGCGACCGTCGCCGACGTCGAGGTCGGCCGGGACGAGGTCGGTGTCGAGATACGCCTCGAGCTTGTCGAGGTTGCCGGTCACGGTCCGCCACCAACCCCAGTCGTTCGAGGTGTGGGCGAGGATCCGGGGCAGGCTGATCGTGCCCTGGCCGGTCCGCGAGTCGGCGGCGCCGTCGTCGTTCGCCAGCGGGTGCTCGGCGAGGAGGATCAGCGCGTCGAGGAGGTCCTTCTTGTTGAGCTTGACGATCTGCAGCTTCGAGAGGAGCAGGTCGGCCACCGGCAGGGTCGGCGTCGAGCGCTCCAGCCGGCCGTCGAACTCGATCCGGTGGCACATCTCGAGCTTGTCCACGAGGACGTCCACCGGGCGGTTCCGGGCCGCATCGAGGAACCAGCCCTGGCTGCCGCCGAACATCGCGTTGTGGCGCTTGTCGGCCGTGTAGCCCTCGGCCTCGAGGAGCTTGTAGACCGCGGCCCGGTCCCTGCCCCTTGTCGCGAAGTCGAGGTCGACCTCGCGTCGCCGGGTGCGGTGGGTCCAGTCGGGCGCGTGGGCCCGGACGGCCATCCCGCCCATGAGGCGGAGCAGCAACCCGCGCGCGGTCGCGGCGTCGACGATCCGGAGCGCCTCGGCGAGCGGATCCTCGAGCGTGCGCAGCCCCGATGCCTGGGCCACTTCCGCCGTCATGACCGAACCTCCCGGTCCACGAGGGCGTCGGGCCGCGAACGGGCCCGCCGTCGCCGGAGTATAGGTCCGGTCCAGGCGCGCAAATGGCTTGCATCCCGTTAACGCGGCGGCGAAGATGCACCGCGACGATGGCTCCGGGACCGGAGGCCCCCGGACCGTTCGCGTCCGGGCATCACCCCGCCGCACCGAGAGGGCGGGTGGCCCGTCTCCGTCGTCACCGAGGGGCGTGGGCAAACGGGCGCACGCCGGAACAACTGGAGGAGGCTTTGACCAGAAACCACGCGCCCCGGCTGCTCACGCTCGGGGCCAGCCTCGTCTTCGTTGCCGCCGCATGCGGTGGCGGAGGCTCGTCGCCATCAGCCTCGTCCGGCGCCAGCGGGGGTGCCAGTGGCGCCGTCGCCTGGACGCCCGATCCGACCAGGCTGGCCGCGGCCAAGACCGAGGGCAAGCTGAACCTGATCGCGATCCCCACCGACTGGTGCAACTACGGCGCGATCATCGACGACTTCAAGGCCAAGACCGGCCTCACGATCAACAGCATCACCCCGGACGCCGGCTCCGGCGCCGAGATCGAGGCGATCAAGACCAGCACCGGCCCCGAGACCACACCGGACGTCGTCGACGTCGGGTTCGCGTTCGGGCCGGCCAACGTCAACCTGTTCGCCCCGTACAAGGTCGCCACCTGGGACAGCATCAAGGCCGAGGACAAGGATCCGAATGGCGCTTGGGCTGTCGACTACTACGGCGTTCTGTCGTTCGAGGTCAACAAGCAGTACGTCAAGGACGTGCCCCAGGACTGGGCCGATCTGCTGAAGCCGGGCATGAAGGTGGCCCTCGCGGGCGACCCGACGCTGTCCAGCCAGGCGATCCAGTCGGTCTACGCCGCGGCGCTGGCCAACGGCGGCTCGCTCGACAACGCCCAGCCCGGCCTCGACTTCTTCAAGAAGCTCAATGACGCGGGGAACTTCGTTCCCACGATCGCGAAGCTCGGCTCGGTCGTGAAGGGCGACACCCCGATCGTCATCACGTGGTCCTACCTGGCGCTCGCTGACCGCGATGCCACGAAGGCCGACGGGTCTGCCGACATCGCCGTCGTCATCCCGAAGACCGGCCGATTCGCGGGCAAGTACGTCCAGGCGATCTCCAAGGTCGCCCCCCATCCGAACGCAGCCCAGCTGTGGGAGGACCTCCTCTTCTCGGATGAGGGCCAGAACTTCTGGCTCAACCCGCCCGGCTACTGCATCACCGCGCGCTTCGACGACCTCAAGTCGCGGAATGCCATTGCCGCGGACACGCTCGCCAAGCTGCCCGACGTGGCCGGGGCGGTCTTCCCGTCCGGCTCCCAGGGTGACGCCGCGAAGAAGCTCATCGTCGACAACTGGAAGAGCGTGACCGGCGTGCAGTCGCTCAAGACGCTCGCTCCGTAGCGGTCGTCAGACCCAGACTGTGGCTGTCGACGGCGCGTTGACAGTCGAACCGACGTCAGTCCGGGTCGCGCCGCCGGCGCGGCCCGGACGACGTGGCATGACGCTCCTGGGCGTCGTGCCGTTCTTCCTCTTTGCGCTGCTGTTCCTGTTCTTTCCGGTCGCCTTCCTCGTGGTCGGCAGCTTCCAGGACTCGACCACCCATGCCCTGACGCTCAAGAACTACATCGACCTGGGCGAGCCGAACATCGTGCTGGCCTACGGCTCGAGCATCGAGATCAGCCTCGTCACCGCGGTCGCCGGCGGTGTCTTCGGCTTCCTGCTCGCGTACGCCGTCATCCTCGGCGGCCTGCCGCGGTTCCTGCGGCCGCTCGTCATGACCTTCTCCGGCGTCGCCTCGAACTTCGCGGGCATCCCGCTGGCGCTGGCCTTCACCTTCACGCTGGGCCTGCAGGGTCTCGTGACCAAGCTGCTCCTCGACGGCCTCGGGATCGAGCTCTACAGCAAGTCGGTGGGCTTCAGCATCTACACGAAGCTGGGCCTCGAGCTGACGTACCTGTACTTCCAGTTCCCGCTCATGGTCCTCATCGTCGCGCCGGCGATCGACGGCCTCAAGGCGCAGTGGCGCGAAGCCGCGGAGAATCTCGGCGGGAGCTCGCGCCAGTACTGGCAGTACGTGGCCCTGCCGATCCTCATGCCGACGCTCCTCGGGACGACGATCCTGCTGTTCGGCAACTCCTTCGGGGCCCAGGCGACCGCCTACCAGCTGACCGCCGGCCTCGTGCCGCTCGTGACCAACCTCATCACGGCCCAGATCAGTGGCGACGTGTTCCACAACGTCAACCTCGGGTACGCCCTGGCCATGGGCATGGTCGTGATCATGGGCATCTCGATCACCGGCTACTCGCTGCTGCAGCGTCGGTCGGAGCGCTGGCTGCGATGAGCATCAGCAACATCTCCGCAACTGCCGCCTTGCAGGCTCAACGGAAGGCGCGGCGCGGCCCGCGCATCAGCGGCACTCGGCTGTTCTCGTGGGTGATCTTCATCGTCGGGCTGCTGTACTTCTTCGTGCCGCTCTACGCCACCCTCGAGTTCTCGCTGCGACTCAAGGTCCCGTTCGCGGCCTACACCAACGTGCTCTTCAAGGACAAGAACTTCGTCAGCTCGCTGCTGTATTCGGCGGCCATCGGCGTCGTGACGATCGTGGTCAGCCTCCTGATCATCGTGCCGACCGCGTACTGGGTCCGGTTGCGGCTGCCGCGCCTGCGACCCTATGTCGAGTTCATCACGCTGCTGCCGTTCGTAATCCCGCCGCTGGTCCTCGTGTTCGGCCTGCTCCGGGCCTACGCCGGCCCGCCCCTGCCGCTGACCGGCTCCGACATCGGGCTGAACGTACTGCTCGTCGCGGCCTATACGGTCCTGTCCTTCCCGTACATGTATCGGGCGGTCGACTCGGGCCTCCAGGCCATCGACATCCGGAGCCTCACCGAGGCCGCCCAGAGCATGGGCGCGGGCTGGGGTCGGATCCTCCTGACGGTCATCTTCCCGAACATCCGCGTCGCTCTGCTGAGCGGCTCGTTCCTGACCCTCGCGATCGTCATCGGCGAGTACACGATCGCGAGCTTCCTCGTCCGGCCGGCGTTCGGTCCGTACCTGGCCCTGCTGGGCCGGGACAAGGCCTTCGAGCCGGCGGCGGTCACGATCATCAGCTTCGGCCTGACCTGGATGGCGATGGGGATCATCGCCCTGCTCGGTCGGGGTTCGCGAACCCGGGTCCAGGTGACAGGTGCACGGTAGGAGCGTGGCAGCGGCATGACATACCTCGAGCTGACCGACATCGAGAAGCGGTTCGGCGACACCGCGGCCGTCACCGGCTTCAACCTCAAGGCCGAGAAGGGCGAGTTCGTGTCGTTCCTGGGACCGTCGGGCTGCGGCAAGACGACGACGCTCCGGATGATCGCGGGCTTCGAGCAGCCGACCGGCGGGACCATCGTGCTCGACGGCCAGGACATCACCCATCGGCCGCCGAACCGCCGCAACGTCGGCATGGTCTTCCAGTCATACGCGCTCTTCCCGAACATGACGGTGGCCGACAACGTCGGCTTCGGCCTGAAGATCCGGAAGCGCCCGAAGGACCAGATCCGCAAGCGCGTCGGCGAGCTGCTCGAGCTCATCAACCTCCCGGACAAGGGCCATCGCTATCCGTACCAGCTATCTGGTGGCCAGCAGCAGCGCGTGGCCCTCGCCCGCGCCCTGGCGATCGAGCCGTCCGTGCTCCTGCTCGATGAGCCCCTCTCGGCCCTCGACGCCAAGATCCGCGTGGCCCTCCGGCTCGAGATCCGGCAGATCCAGCGACAGCTCGGGATCACGACGGTCTACGTGACCCACGACCAGGAAGAGGCGCTGTCGCTGTCCGACCGAGTCGTCGTCATGAGCGACGGCCGGATGGAGCAGGTCGGCACGCCGTTCGAGATCTACAACTTCCCGACGACCCCGTTCGTGGCCTCGTTCGTGGGCACCCTCAGCCTCCTGCCCGCGACGGTGGTCGACGGGCCGAGCGGCCGGATGACGGTCGTTGGCCAGCCGGTCACCATCGCCCGGGCCCACGAGTTCGGCGCCGGCAAGGCCGTGTCCGTCGCCCTGCGACCCGAGATGGCCAAGCTCGGGGCCAGCATGGACGGCGGGAACAATGTCCAGGGCCGGGTCACTGACGTGAGCTTCCTCGGCTCGATCGTCCGGATCCGCGTCGCACTCGGTGGCGACGGCCCTGTCGTCGCCCTCGACGAGTTCAACGAGCCGACCCTCAAGCTGCCGGCGGTCGACGAGACGATCACGATCAACTTCCCGGCCGACGGCCCGCTGGTCCTCGACCGCGAGGCCCCGATCGAGCAGGTCGAGGCGCTGATAGCCGAAGCGTGACCCTCGGCCGCCCCCTCGAGGGCATTGAGCTCGTCATCTTCGACAAGGACGGGACCCTCATCGACTTCCAGGCGATGTGGGGCGGCTGGGTCCGAGCACTCGCCGCGGACCTGGAGCGCGCCACCGGGACCGACCTGACCGCTCCGCTGTTCGAGGTCCTCGGGGTCGATCCGACGACCGGCCGCGTCCTGGCCCACGGTCTGCTGGCCGCAACGCCGATGGCGCGGATCCGGTCGATCGTCGTCGAGACCCTGGTCGCAAACGGCGTGCCGGCCGCGGGCGCCGAGGCCGCGGTGGCCGGCGCGTGGGAGCCACCCGATCCCGTCGCGCTCGCACACCCGATCGGCGATCTTCGCCAGGTCCTTGGCGAGCTTCGGCGCTCGGGACGGCATGTGGCGATCGCCACGAGCGACGACCGCGAGCCGACCGTGCGGACCCTCGACGGGCTCGGAATCGCGGACCTCGTCGAGGGGCTCGCGTGCGCCGACGATGGCGAGCCGGTCAAGCCGGCGCCCGCCGCCGTGCTCCGGCTCTGTCGCGAGCTGGGCGTCCCGCCGGCCCGGACAGCGGTGGTCGGTGATTCCGTGGCGGACCTCGCGATGGGCCGTGCCGCGGGCGTCGCGCGCACGATCGGCGTGCTCACGGGCGTGGCCGGGCGGCCGCCGCTCGAGCCGCTGGCCGACCTGGTGCTGGACTCGATCGAGGGCCTGCTGCCGGCGTGACCTTCGCGCGGGCGCGCGGGAAAGATACGTACGCCCGCCGATCGGGGGCAGTACTCCATTCCTATCGTTCGGCCGGACGCCGCCGCGTACGTTGCGCTCGGTCGCCGGGTGCCTGCCCGCACCATGCCTCGACACCGGCGTCGCGGGGGACGACGGCAGAAGGAGCTTTCGCGCACCACATGGCCCTCGCCACGCCCAAGCGACGCCCCAAGCGCACCTCCCGGCGAGCCCCGGTCGAGGCCGCGCCGGGTGCCGTCCCCAAGGC
>JBKPRF010000318.1:0-5323 GCA_046734475.1 Chloroflexota bacterium | reverse complement strand
GTCGTCCAACTCCTCGAACGCCGGGGCCTGCGCCGCGCCGGCTCCGGGGGCGAACGCCGCCGCGATCTCCGTTGCCTCGCCGAGCCCGGCCAGCTGCTGCAGCGTCACGACCGTCGGCTGCCACATCTCGAGCTCGCCCTCCGCGACCGCCTCGAGGGCGTCTGCCGGCGTCAGCCAGCGCCACTCGGCAACTTCATCGGACGCCGTCACGACATCGGTGCCGGCCGGGACGACCGCGGCGAAGAACCGCGCGTCATAGCGCGACGGCAGGCCCGGCGGCGTGACCCAGCGCGTCGCCGGGATGAGCGTCGACGGATCCACGTCGATGCCGGTCTCCTCGCGCGTCTCGCGGATCGCCGCGGCGGCGTGGTCGGCGTCGTCGGGATCCAGCCGGCCGCCCGGGAAGACGTACATGTCGCCGCCGAAGCGCAGCTGGCGGTGGCGCCGGGTCAACAGCACCGCGAGCCCGGCCCGCGACGGGCGCAGCAGGATGAGCGTCGCGGCCGGCCTCGGCGGCACGACCTCGGCGCCGCGGCGGCGCTCGGGTCGATCGGGCCGGCCGACGGCGCCGGCGACCTCGGGCTCGGTCACCGGAGGGCGAGCCGGTACGCGTGGAGCCACTCGCCCGGCTCGAACTCCCAGTCCTGGTCGCGCACGCGCTCGAAGCCGAGGCGCTCATACAGGCGATGGGCGGCGGTCATGAACGGCCGGGTGTGCAGGCTCAACGACTCGCGGCCGCTGGCCCGGGCCCGCTCGATGCAGGCCTCGACCAGCGCCTGGCCAACGCCTCGGCCACGGGCAGCCTGCGCGACGGCGAGCATCCGCAGGGACGCCGCGTCCCCGAACTCGCCCTCGTGGAACGGCCCCGGGCCGGGGACGAAGGTGACCGCGCCGAGCACCGTGCCCGTCGCGTCCTCCACGGCGACGAGGACCGGCACCCTGGCGGCCCTGTCGGCCACGTCGCGCAGCTCCGGGTAGTAGGTCTCGTCGTTCTCGCCGACCTGCCTGTAGGCCTCGACGGTCAGCTCGCCGATCGCGTCGTACTCGGCGGGCAGCGCCTCCCGGATCGTAAAGGCCATGCCCGGCTCAGACGGCCGCGGCCTGCTCGGCCAGCTGGTCGGCGAGCGCCGACGGGTCGGTCACCGGTGTCTGGCAGGCGAACCCCCGGCAGACGTAGGCCGTCGGCCGGCCGTTCCGCAGCGGCCGGTCGTGGAGCAACGGGACCGCGCTCGCGTTCGGGTCGCCGCCGGTGGCTGCCAGGACGCGCGCAGGGACATAGCGACCCCCGGCCTCCCGGAGCAA
This sequence comes from Chloroflexota bacterium, assembly GCA_046734475.1. GTDB lineage: Bacteria > Chloroflexota > Limnocylindria > Limnocylindrales > CSP1-4 > UBA5189. The sequence goes on along the minus strand of JBKPRF010000318.1, from coordinate 4,021 downwards.
CGCCTGGGTCGCCGGGTCGTCGAGCGGCCCGACGATCGCCACCTCCGCGACATCGGCCAGCGACAGGTCGATCGCCTGCAGCCATTGGGCGAACGCGGTCGGGTAGCGAGCGGTGAAGGGCGTGATGGTCGAGAGCGCCCGCTCGGCGATCGATCGGTAGCGGCCCTCGCCCGTGAGCGCGGCCAGCCGCAGCAGCGCGAATGTCGCCATCGCCGCGCCGGACGGCGTCGCGTTGTCCTGGACGTCCTTCGGCCGGGTGACGAGCCGCTCGTGATCGATGGCCGTATCGAAGAACCCGCCTTCCGGGTCGGCGAACCGGTCGATGACGCCATCGAGCAGCGCTCGGGCCGTGACGAACCAGCGTTCCTCGAAGGTGGCCTCGTAGAGCGCCAGCAGGCCTTCCGCCAGGTCGGCGTGGTCCTCGAGCACGCCCTGGCCGCTCGCCCGAGCGTCCTTCCACGATCGACCCAGCCGGCCATCCTCGCCCAGCAGCCCCGAGAGGATCGCCGCCGCTGCTTCCTCGGCCGCCTGCCGGTAGCGGGTCGCGTCGTCCGGAGCGGTGCCGCCGAGCAGCCGCGCCGCGTCGGCGAACGCCGCGATCGCCAGCCCGTTCCAGGCGGCGAGGGCCTTGTCGTCTCGCGCCGGCTGAGGCCGATCGTGCCGGGCGGCAAGGAGGATCCGCCGGGACGCGGCGAGGCTCGCATCGACCTCAGCGGGCTGCAGGCTGAAAGCGCTCGCGAGCTCGGCGGTCGAACGGACGCGCGACAGGATCGTCACGCCCTCCCAGTTGCCGCCCTCGGTGATGCCGTACGCGGCGGCAAAGAGCGGCCCCTCGGCGCCGAGGAGCTCCTCGACCTCCGATGCCCGCCAGGTGAACGTCGCGCCCTCGACCCCATCGGTGTCGGCGTCCTGGCTCGCGGCGAAGGCCCCATCGGCCGTCCGGAGCTCGCGGAGCAGGTACTCGAGCACGCCGAGGCCGACGTCGCGATAGCGCGACTCACCGGTGAGCGACCACGCGTGCAGGTAGACCCGGGCGAGCTGGGCGTTGTCGTAGAGCATCTGCTCGAAGTGTGGGACGAGCCACCGCGCGTCGGTCGCGTAGCGATGGAACCCGCCGCCGAGCTGGTCGTGGACGCCGCCGTCGGCCATCTTGTCGAGGGACCGGCGCGCGATCGGCAGGGCGCGCCGGTCGCCGGCCGCCGACCGCCGGAGCAGGAACTCGATCGTCATCGGCTGCGGGAACTTCGGGGCGCTGCCCCAGCCGCCGTTGGCCTGGTCGAAGCTCCGCTCGATGAGGGAGACCGCCGTCTCGAGCAGGTCCGGGCTGGGCGGCGCCTGGACGGCCGGCAGTCGCTGGTTCTGGACGAGCCCCTGGACGAGCTGGACGCCGGTCTGCTCGAGCTCCGCCCGCTGCGTCTTCCACGCCAGGTCGATGCCCTCGAGGAGCTGCAGGAAGCTCGGGAGCCCGTGACGCGGCTCGTTCGGGAAGTAGGTCCCGCCGTAGAACGGCCGGCCCTCCGGCGTGAGGAAGACCGACATCGGCCAGCCACCACCGCCGGTCAGCGCCTGGACCGCGCCCATGTAGACCTGGTCGAGGTCGGGCCGTTCCTCGCGGTCGACCTTGATCGCGATGAAGTGGTCGTTCAGGAACTGGGCCGTCGGCTCGTCCTCGAAGGACTCGCGCTCCATCACGTGGCACCAGTGGCAGGCGGCATAGCCGATGGAGAGGAACAGCGGCCGGTCCAGCAGCTTGGCCCGGGTGAGGGCCTCAGGGCCCCACGGCCACCAGTCGACCGGGTTGTGGGCGTGCTGCAGCAGGTACGGGCTCGTCTCGCCCGCGAGACGGTTGGTGAAGCGGTGTTCGGTCGACGCCGTCATGGACCGATCGTAGCCCGCGTTGCGAATACGCCCCGGGTCTTTGACACCACAACAGGTGTTGCCTAGAGTCCGGTCGTGGACCCGAAGCAGATCGTCGAACGCCTCCTGCGCCTGGGGCTCACGACCTACGAGGCCCGAGCGTACGTCTCGCTCGTCCGCCGTGACTCGTTCACCGCGGCCCAGATCGCGCGGACCGCGGGGCTGCCCCGGCAGCGCATCTACGACGTGCTGGCGAGCCTCGTCGAGAAGGGCCTCGCCTCGGCCCGGCCCGGGACCGTCGTGAAGTACGCGGCGCTCGCCCCCGAGCTCGCCCTCGAGCGGCTCGTCGCGTCGAAGCGCGCGGAGATGTCGGAGGTGGAGCGCGACGCCGGCGACGTCATCGCGACCCTCACCCCCGAGTACCAGGCCGGCCGGACCCACAGCGATCCGCTCGAGTACATCGAGGTGCTGCGCGACCGGGGCGCGATCAACGAGCGCTTCGCCGAGCTCCAGGCCGGCGTGAAGCGCGAGATCCTCGTCTTCACGAAGCCGCCCTATGCGACGCCGCCCCAGGAGAACACGGAGGGCATCGAGGTCACCCGGACCCATGCCGCCCGGAGCATCTACGAGATGTCGATCCTGGACGACCCGGCGACCGCCGCCGGGGTCAAGCGCTTCATCGAGGCCGGCGAGGAGGCCCGCTTCGTCGACGAGGTGCCGCTCAAGCTGGTGATCATCGACGAGACGACGGTCATGTTCGGGATGCAGGACCCGGTGGCCGGCAGCGAGGACCTGACGATCATGGTCGTCGAGCACCCGGCCCTCGCCGCCACGCTCAAGCTGGCGTTCGATCGGGTCTGGCACTCCGGCATGACCTTCGCGCAGGCCGCCGAGGCCCGCCAGCGGAGCGTGGCCCAGACCGCCTGAGCCGGTTCCGGCCGGACATTCCGGCGCGAAGCGCGAGCCCCACATTGCAACGCCACGGCTCTCGGTTGTAACGGCCCTGCAACGGTGCCACCCCGAGGCGTGGTGTAGCCTCCGCCTCGCTACCGGCGTGGACAACCACGACATGTGGTGGCAATCGGAGGAGACGTCGCAAATGTCGCATCGTCTGGCGATCGGACCGGGCCGTGCCCGCTCCCTGCTCGCCGTCGTCGCGGGCCTCGCCCTCGGCGCCACGGTGACCCTCTCGGCCGCGGCCAGCACGGCCTCGCTGCAACGCTATCTCGTCGTCTTCGGCGGGAGCTATGCCCTCGACGGGACGTATGCCCTCGGTGGCAACTACGCGCTCAACCACCAGTACGCGCTGAACATCGTGCAGGCGGCCGGCGGCACCGTGACCGACGACCTCTCGAAGCAGATCGGGGTCATGGTCGTCGAGTCCACCAACAGCCAGTTCTACGCGCTCCTGACCGGCTACGCCCTCGTCCAGGAGGTCGGCCAGGACTACTCCTGGCTCGGCATCGAGCGGTATGCGCTCGACGGCACGTACGCCCTCGACGGCGCCTACGCGCTCGGCAGCGGCTACGCCCTCGGCGCGACCGGCAGCGCCCCGGAGCCCACCGCGGATCCCGGCGAAGCCCTCCAGTGGGACATGGCGATGATCCACGCGGACCAGGCCCATGAGGTCCAGGGCGGCCGGCCCGAGGTCCAGGTCGGAGTGCTCGACAGCGGCATCTCGGGCTACCACGTCGACTTCCAGAAGAACGGCGTGTCCAACGTCGACTGCGCGCTGGGCCACGACTCGCTCGGGATCCTGCCGGCCAATCTCGCCGTCGGCAGCCCGGACCCGTGCATCGACAACCAGTTCCACGGCACCCACGTCGCCGGCACGATCGGCGCCCGCGCCAACGGCGTCGGCGTCATCGGTGTCGCCCCGAACGTGACCCTCGTCCCGGTCAAGGTCTGCGACGCGAGCGGCTACTGCTACGCCAGCTCGGTCCTGGACGGGATCACCTACGCCGGCGACAAGAAGCTCGAGGTCGTCAACATGAGCTTCTTCGTCGACGACGACGCATTCCAGGCGTCGACTGAGTTCAAGTGCACGACGGACCCGACCCAGCGGGCCTTCCGGGCCGCCCTGCAGCGAGCCCTCCAGTACGCCCGCAGCCAGGGCGTCGTGTCGGTGGCCGCGCTCGGCAGCGGCTACGCCCTCGGCGCGACC
>JBKPRF010000317.1:0-4029 GCA_046734475.1 Chloroflexota bacterium | reverse complement strand
CCTCCTTCGTCGTCGCGGGCATGTCGCTTCTGCGTTTTCCGCCAAATACGGATATCCGCTGGAGCTTCGGGGCAACGCCGTCGTGGTGCGCGAAGCAAGCGGATGCGCTCCAGCCATGAAACCGAGTGAGCTAGGTCAGCTAACGCGTGTCACGTCGCCGGGTTCCGATGGAACCGGTCGACTCGTCCACTCTGCGACCCGAAACGCGACATCGGTGCGGTGACTGCTCACCGGTCTGTGGCTGGGCGCTGTCCTATGGATGGCCTTCGCGGTCGCGGGGTCGTCCAAGAACCGAACGCTCTACAGACGTGGATTGGGCCGTTTGTGCGCGACGCAGCCGGATCCGTGGCGTGGATCGTCGGTGCCCTGTCACTCCACGAACATCTACTGCCTCGAGGGGGCCTTCCTCATCAGTGGTGGGTCGGCTGCGTTGGGCGTTGATTAACGGAACAGCTTCGTCAGGAACAGCCCGAGCTTGCGAGTGCCAGCTCGGGGCTCGGATCGCTCGTGGACCTCGAGGACGGCGGAGGCGACGCGTTCCGCGAGGGCCGCCATCAGCCGGTGAACTGCCGCGCGCTCGGCGGGGCTCCCCGGTTCGGGTGGCGGTGCGCCGGGCTCGAGGCCGGCGAGCTCCGCCGGATCGAGACGTGGCAGCACCCGCATGACGATCCGCCGGCCCCAGTAGAGATCGGGGTAGCCGCCGAAGATCACCGGGACGATCGGCTTGCGGTTTCGCAGCGCCATGTAGCCGAGGCCGCCGCCGAGGCGGCGCAGGTGGCCGACCTCGGAGGCCGGCCCGGTCTCCGGGAAGAGCATGAAGATCGCGCCCGCGTCGAGCAGCTCCCTGGCCGCCCCGAGATGGACCTCGACGACCTTCGGATCGCGCGACGAGGGGATCGGGACGACGCCGCCGAGGCGCTCGACGAGCCACCGTCGGAGGCCCGAGCGGGCCATCATCTGGGCATCGCCGAAGAACGCGAGGCGCGGCCTCGACGCCAGCAGGATCCAGGGAACGAACGGGTCGATCCACGTTCGGTGCGGCATCCCGGCGAGGATCCAGCCCCCGGCGGGCTTGCCCGCCGCGTCGCGCGGCAGGTGCTCGGCGCCTTCCAGGACGAGCCGCAGGCCGAGGCCCGCGGCGAGGACCCGCCACAGCATCCGGAGCAGCCGATAGGTCAGCCCCGGGACGGCGGTCGCGCGGCCGTGCAGCCCCGCCGTCAGCTCGGGCTCGCTCGTCCGCCCCGCGGTGGTCATCCGTGCACGATGACGCATCCCGGCGTGCGCCGTGACGATCAGATCGCCGCCTACACTGCCCGCGTGACGAGCACCCGCGTCCCCGGTGAGGCCGCCGCGCGCCCGATCGGCCCGTACGAGCGTCGCACCGCCGAGGTCCATCCCTGGGACCCCAAGAGCGTCGAGGTCGCTCGGCGCGTGACCGCGCTCATCAACGACCGCCGCCCCGATCTCGTCATCGAGCACATCGGCAGCACGGCGGTCGAGGGCCTGCCCGGCAAGGGCATCGTGGACCTGTCGATGGAGGTCCCGCCCGATCAGATCCCGGGCATCGTCGCGATGCTCTACGAGCTTGGTTTCGGGCCACAGCCAGGACCGGACCCGTGGCCCCCGACGCGGCCGATGCCGGTGGGCTCATACGAGCTCGACGGCACGGAATACCGGATCCACCTCCATGTCCAGCCGCTCGGCGGTGACATGCCGCGCGACCTGGCGTTCCGCGACGCCCTGCGGAACGACGAGGAGCTCCGTCGCCAGTACCGCGAGCTCAAGGAGGGGATCACCCACGGCGGAGCGGTCGATGGCTTCCGCTACACGCACTCGAAGACGACCTGGATCCTCGGCGTCTACAAGCAGCTCGGCTATTCGCCAGCGGCGATCCTGCCGCCGGCGACGATCGGGATCATCGGCGGCGGCCAGCTCGGCCGGATGCTCGGGCTGTCGGCGCGGGAGCTCGGCTACCGCATCGTCGTCCTCGATCCGGACGCGGCCTGCCCGGCAGCCGCCGTCGCCGACGAGGTGATCCGCGGCACGTACGACGATCTTGACGCGGCGCACCGACTCGTTGCCGCGAGCGACGTCGTGACCTACGAGCTCGAGCACATCTCCGCGCCGCTCGTCAAGGCGATCGAGGGCAGCGTGCCCGTCCGGCCAGGGCCCTATCCCCTCAAGCTGACGCAGGACCGGCTCGCAGAGCGGCGCTTCCTGGAGTCGAACGGCATTCCGGTCGCGCCCTGGCGCGAGGTCGGCAACGCCGCGGAGCTGCGGACGGCGGCCGAGGCGCTCGGCTACCCGCTTCGGCTCAAGGCCACGGTCGGCGGCTACGACGGCCGGCGCCAGTGGCGGCTGGCCTCCGATGCGGATCTCGCCGCCGTGCCGATCGAGGGCCCGATGCTGCTCGAGCGCGAGCTGGCGTTCGACGCCGAGCTCTCGGTGGTCGTGGGCCGCTCGACGGACGGCGTCTCCCGATCGTATCGACCGGGCCGCAACGTCCACGACGACGGCATCCTCGTCGAATCGACGGTCCCGGCCGGCATCTCCGCCGAGATCGAAGCGGACGCCCAGGGCCTGGCCGAGAGCCTCGCCGTGGCGTGCGGGCTCATCGGTGTGCTCACCGTCGAGCTGTTCCTCATGCCCGATGGCCCGCTCGTGGTCAACGAGCTCGCCCCGCGAGTCCACAACAGCGGCCACTGGACGATCGAGGGGGCCGTCACGAGCCAGTTCGAGCAGCACGTCCGGGCGATCTGCGGCCTGCCGCTCGGCTCGACCGAGATGCGTGCCGGCGGCGCCGCGATGGTCAACGTCCTCGGCGAGGGCGACCGGCGAGGGGCATCGGTCGAAGGCGTGGCGAATGCCCTGGCGGTGGCCGACACCCATCTCCATCTCTATGACAAGGCCGAGGTGTTCGACCGCCGCAAGATGGGCCACGTGACCGCGATCGGCGGCTCCGCCGAGGAGGCCCTGGGCCGGGCTCGCGAGGCTCGCGGCCACCTGGCCTGGGCCGGCGAGCCGAGGCGCGCCAAGGGTGCCTGACGGCAAGGCCGTTTCGATGGACGCGCCCGTCGTCGGCGTCGTCGGCGGCAGCCGATCGGACTTCCCGACGCTCGAGAAGGCAACCGCGCTCCTGGCGGAGCTCGGCGTGCCGAGCGAGCTGCGCGTCGTCTCGGCCCATCGCACGCCGGACCACCTCTTTCGATACGCCGAGGGAGCGGCGGCGCGCGGGCTGCGGGTCATCATCGCCGGCGCCGGCGGAGCGGCCCACCTGCCCGGGATGCTCGCCGCGAAGACGGCGCTGCCGGTGATCGGCGTGCCGATCAGGACGGAGGCGCTCCAGGGCCTCGACTCGCTGCTGTCGATCGTCCAGATGCCACGCGGGATCCCGGTCGCGACGGTCGCGATCGGCAACGCCGAGAACGCCGCGCTCCTGGCGGCGGCGATCCTCGCGATCTCCGACGAGTCGCTGGCGGCCCGCCTCGCGGACTACCGCTCCCGCCAGACCGACGCCGTGCTGGCGGACCCGTCGAACCTGGCGGTCCCGCTCGACTGAGATGACCCGTGGCTGACGAGCGATGGCAGCCCGGCATGCCGGCACTCGACCGGCAGGCGACCGGCGAGGCGCCGTCCGCCACGCCGATCCGCGTCGCCGAGACCGCCCCGACGCCGCTCCAGCGGCACTACATCGAGCTCTCCGCGCCGGCCCTCATCGCCGGTGCCGTGGCGATCACGGCCCTGGAGACCGGCTCGCCGCTGTCGAGCCCGCTCGTGAAGCTGTGCGTCCTCATCGGCGCGCCGCTGCTGATCGTCGCCAACGCCGACGCGACGCTCCGCATTTGGCGCAGCGCCTGGGCCTGGATGCCGGTGAACCGCGGCCGCGGTTTCTTCCGGCTGGCGTGGGTCGCCGCCGCCGTGATCCTCCTCGTCTTCCTGGCGGCCGCCGCCGTCGTGGTCGTCACGGCATGACGGATCGCCGCCTGTCGCCGGATCGGGGCCCCGACGGGCGTTCGACCGATGTCGGCT
>JBKPRF010000316.1:0-6428 GCA_046734475.1 Chloroflexota bacterium | reverse complement strand
GCGCCAAGCCGACGTTCGGCGGCCACTTCGGGATGGCGTCATACGACTCGAAGGGCAGCCATGAGCCATTCCCCGACGCCCGCCGGTTCCAGGTCTCGCCGTTCCACCGGCCGTCAGTCGTGGCCATGGCCCGGGCGATCGGCTGGCTGACGATGTTCGTCGGGCTGGAGTTCGTCCACCGCCGGGGCGCGGCGATGAGCGCCTACGCCGCGGACCGCCTCGCCGCGATCGACAACGTCACCGTCCTCACGCCGCGCGACCGGATGGCCGGCCTCATCTCGTTCCGCATCGGCGGCTGGCCCGCGCAGGCCGCCCTCGACGAGCTCGCGGCCCGGACGTTCGCGGTGGCCCGGACGCTGCCGCTCGTGGACGCGCTCCGCATCAGCGTCGGGTTCTGGGCGACGGAGCAGGAGCTGGACCGCTTCCTCGACGGCGTCAAGCTGCTCGCCGCGCACACACCCGAGACGATGCCTGCCCGGCGGACGCTCACGGTCGTCTCGTGACCGGGGACGACGCCCGGGCTGTCGGCGCCAGGGCGGCCCGGCGGCGCTCGTGGCTGGATGTCCGATGGCGGCAGTTCCGGAACGCGCCGCGCCCGGTCGTCCGGGCGGTCGCGTCGTCGCTGGTGGTCGCGTCGGTGCTGGGCCTGCTGTATCTGGCCTATGACGTCTCGATCTCCCGCGGGGCGACGCTGCCGGGTGGCGACCTGCGGCTGCTGGCTGAAGCCGTCGACGTGCTCGTCGTCCTCGTCGCCGGGTCGGTCATCACCTACCTGATCGTGCCGCTCCCGCGCGGCTCAGGCGACCGCGCGACGCGGACGGCCTGGAGCGCGGCGCTGGGCCTGTTCGCGGCGATCCCGATCGCGTACCTCGTGCTCGTCGTCGTGCTCGAGGTCCTGCGGCCGCTGCTCGTCTGATCGCGGCGTACGATGGCGCGGGGGAGTAGCCCAGTTGGTCAGAGGCGCCGAGCTTATACCTCGGAAGTCGGAGGTTCGAGTCCTCCCTCCCCTACCACCGCCGACGGGCAGGGGCACCGAGCCGGCGCTAGAGCGCGGGGTCGGCGCTAGAGCGCGGCGCGGACGAGCTTGACGATGCGGTCGCGACGGCTCGCGTCGAGCGACCGCTGCGGCGGCAGCGAGGCCAGCCACTCGACGATCTGGTCGGGTGCGAGCACGGCGCAGCTTGCGCTGCGATCGACGAGCGGGTCGTTGCCGACGACCGCCGCGTAGACCTTCAGGATGATCTCGGTCTCGTCGCCGGACAGCCACGTCCGGACCCGATCGCCGTCGCGCGTCGCTCGCTGCAGCGGGCTCTCGATCGTCTGGACCTGGCCGACGCCGACCCGGATCTCCCAGCTGCGGACGCCGCGTGAGATGACCGACGAGGCCGGCGGGAGCTCCTCGATGACGGCGGCGCCAAACGGGCCGATCACGAGCTCCGGCACGATCCGGGACTGGTCGGGCAGGCGCAGGCCCGTCGCGACGACGTGGTCGTCGCCGATGGCGCGGGCGAGGCGGACGGCGGGCGTGACCCGCGGCCGGCGGGCCTTGTAGCGCTCGACACCACTCGCCAGGCGCATGAGGCCCAGGAGGCCGGCGCCGGCGGGCGCAGTGAGGGCGAACGCCCAGGCCAGGGCGCCGGTCACGACCTGGTACGTGGTCGGTCGGCCGGCGGGCGTGAACTGGTCGAGGAAACCCGCGGCGAACACGAGATAGAGGAGCGTCACCGAGCCGAAGACGAGGGCCGAGCCGACAGTGAGGGCCGTGATGACCTGCACGCGCGAGGGCCGGCCGGGGACTGCGCGCTGGGACGCGATGACCTGCATGGCCGACATCCTTGGGCCTCCCGGGCGCCGAGGAAATGACCCACTCGGGTCAGGTACGTAGAGCCGACAGAACCATTCACCCACTGGGACCCACCCGGACCGCAGCACCCCGCCCCGCTCCGACATGACCCCCGTACCATTGCGGCCCCCAACCTTTGGCGGCCATTCTCCCGGCCGATAGTTCCGGGTGCTGGGACACCCGGAGGGAGAGAGACGGATGGCCGGACTCATCAGGGCTCTGGGGCGGTTGGTCGTCATGGCGCTGGTCATGGGCATCGTGATTGCGACGTCCGTGTACGCCGGGCTCGCTGCCACCGTGACGGTCGGATTGGCCATCGTGCTTGCCGGCCTCGCGGGGATGGCCGGCGCCGTTCGACGACGACCGGCGGTCGCGCTGGTCCCGGTCGAGCATCCCGCCGTCGTGGCCATGGCGCCGCAATCCGCCGTGGCCGCGGCGGCCAACGATCCCGAAGCCAACATGCCGCGCTGGCGCCGGCCGTCGGTCCAGGCCGCGCGCTTCTCGGATCCGAACCGGTTCGACAGCCGCCATCGCCCGGCGATGCGCTTCGCGCCCGACGCCGCGCCGACCACGGCCGAGCTGCGCCTCGTGCGCTACGCGGTCGTGCCGCTGCTCGATCGCCCCGACGAGGTCATGGGCATGCAGCTGGCCGACCTCCTCGCCGGCGACGAGCTCCAGGTCGTCGAGTCGAGTGGCGCCTACTGGGAGGTCGTGACGCCGGACGGCGAGCGCGGCTTCGTCCATCGCACGACCCTCGGCCTGCCGAGCGCGATGGCCGCCCAGGGGGCGACCGTCGCGACGACGGACGATCCGAAGATCGATGCCGAGGACGCACTCACGGCGCTGCTCGCGGCGCGGGGGATCAACTAGCCACCGTCACGCAGCCTCTCGACCCCGGCCCGGGCCCTCGGGCCGACTACCGGGACAGCCGCCGCGCTCAGCGCGGCGGCTGTCTCTTTCTTCCGCCGCCGACGGATCGCTCACGTCGGAGCACGAGCAGGTGCTGGTGGGCGATATTCGGGACGAACCCCGTCGGATAGCCGTACGGGCGCAGTCGCGTGCCGGCCTGGTACCAGATCAGGTCGCCCTTCGGCACGAGCCCGACGGCCGCGGCGCGGGCCGCGAGGTCCGCGGCGGTGAACACGTAGCGGCCGGCCTGGTACGCATCGCGGACGATCAGCACCGCATAGCGGCCCGGTCGGAGGATCCGCTCCATCTCCTGGAGCGCGTCCGTCATCCGGTCGAGGAACGCCGGGTAGTCGGGCAGATTCGCGAGATCGGCCGGATCGTCGCCGACCATCGCGTAGTCGGTTCGGCGGTTCGCGAACTCCCCGGCGAGGGCCCCGCCGGACATCGTCATCCGGAGCTGGACGTTGTACGGCGGGTCGGTCGCGACGAAGTCCACCGATGCGGTCTCGAGGGTCGGCAGGATCGCGAGGGCGTCACCGAGCCGCAGTTCGAGGCCGGACGGGTCGAACGTCCGCACGCCGCCGGGGTCGTTCGGGCCGAGGTCGGCCAGGATCGGGCCCCGGCCATTGTCTGCCGACGCCGCATCGGCCAGGACCTGCTCGTAGATCGCCGCCCAGCGGGGATCGAGCTCTATGCCGATGGCTCGTCGCGGCCCGCGTGCGATCGCGGCGCCGAGGAGCGTCCCGCCGACGCCCGCGAACGGGTCGAGCACGAGCTCGCCCGACTTCGTGAAGAACTCGATGAGCCGGGCCATGAGCCGCGGTGGCTTGTTGGCACCGTGGGCCTTGCGCAGGGCATGGCCGAGCTCCGACGGGTACGCGGTCGTCCAGAGCGATTTCGTGAAGTACAGCCACTCCTCGCCCGACAGCTCGTTGAGCGTGTTGCGCGGATGCGGCGCGGCGCGGGGTGGCGCCGGGCTCGGCGGCGCGGCCCGTGGCGGCGCGGCGCGCTTCGCGTCGGTCATTCCGTGAGCGGTGTTTCGTCCGGGCTCGGCACGTGGCTCGCCAGCGCCGCGGGCACCTCCAGGATGTGGCGCGCCGGCGAGAACCAGATGAAGAGGATGGCGCTTGCGCCCGCGACGACCCCGAACGCGATCGTCGCTCGCAGCCCGAACAGCTCCGCGAGCACCCCGCCGAGGATCGCGCCGAGGAGCGCCGTCACCGTCGTGAACGTCGAGACGGTCGCGCCGACCCGGCCGAGGACCCGGCCCTCGACGATCGATTGGGTCAGCGAGGTCTCGACGATGTCGTACAGGATCCCGGCGCCATCGCCGATGAGCTGCTGGACGACGAGCATCGCGATTGCGAGCGGGACGGCGCCACTGGGCGCGAGTGGGATCAAGGCGCTGCCGAGGGTGAACCCGATGAGGCCCACGACCATCGAGCGGCCCGCCCCGAGCCGGCCGACGATCCGGCCGGCGACCGTCGAGCCGATGATCGCGCCCAGCCCGCCGAGGCCCGCGATGACGCCGATCGCGGCCGGCCCGAGGCCGAGGTCCTCGACCGCGAAGAGGATGTACGTCGTGCTGAAGATGCCCCACAGCACGTGGTTCGCGGCGTGGGCCAGGGCGAGCGCCCTGAGGACGGGTGACCGCATGACCACGCCAAGGCCCTCGCGGATCTCGTGGAGCACCGGTTCCCGCTCCGAGACGGCCGGCCGGGCGGGTTCCCCCCGCCGGATCGTGGCCAGGAGGATCGCGGAGACGACGAACGAGACGGCGTCGATGCCGATCGCGATCGGCGCGGACAGGACCTGGACGAGGAAGCCGCTCGCGCTGAAGCCGGTGAACTCGGAGGCCGAGTTGGCCGCCGACAGGGCGCTGTTCGCCTCGACGAGGCGGTCGCGTTCGACGACCGTCGGGAGATAGGCGGTGCTCGCGGAGTCGAAGAACGGGCTGAGGGCGGCCGCGAGGAAGGCGACGACGAGCAGCTGGGCCATCGTCAGCGCGTGGAACGCGTAGGCCACGGGGATCGAGCCGAGGAGGATCGCCCGGCCGAGATCGGCCCCGATCATGATCGGGCGACGCCGGAGCCGATCGACCCACACGCCGGCGACGAGCCCGACGCCGAGCCAGGCCACGAACTCGACGCTCCGCAGCGCCGAGATGTCGAGGGCTCGCGCACCGAGGACGTAGATCGCGGCGAGCGGCAGGGCCGTCCTCGTGATGAACGTGCCGAAGTACGAGATCGCGCTCGCCGAGAAGACCCGGACGAACGCCCCGTTGGCCCACAGCGAGGATCGCGTCGGAAGCGAGGAGTAGCTCATCCCGGGCGACTCTAGCGACCCGGCGTGTGGCACGATGGCCCGGGATGGCGACGCGCTACGTGAGCGAGCGCTTCGTCGGACGGGAGCGGGAGCTGTCAAGGCTCGCGGTCGCGCTCGACGCGGCGAGTGACGGACGCAGCCCGCGGGTCCTCGTTGCGGGACCGGGCGGGACGGGGGTCTCGCGCCTCATCGACGAGACCGTCCGCCGCGTCGACCGCCTGGCCGAGCCGTTCCGGGTCGTTCGCTGCACCGCCTTCGCGGCTCGCCGCTATGCCGCCTACGCCCCGATCGCGGCCGGCCTCCGGCCATGGCTCGCGAGCCTCGACGACGACGAGCTCGGCCGGATCGTGGGTCCCGGCGCGGAGCCCCTGACGACACTCATCCCCGAGCTCGGGTCGCGCCTCGGCGCCGCCACAGAGCGCCGCCGCCGCCACGGGATCGCCCCGGAGCGTCGGGCCGCGTGGATGAACGAGGCGATCCACGGACTGCTCGAGCGCAGCGGCGAGCGCCAGCCGGTCCTCCTCGTTCTGGAGGACGTCCACCACGCCGACGCCGGCACTCGCGGCCTGGCCACGTTCCTGGCCCGGGTCACCCGGCCGGCTCGGCTGTGCCTCGTCGTGACCTACGGCACCGACCGCCTGGCCCGGGGTCATGTTCTGCTCCCCGACCTGGCGGCGATCAACGCGGCGGCCGATCCGCCCGACCGGGTCGAGGTCCGTCCGCTCGAGCGGGCCGACCTGGGCCAGCTCGTGGCCGAGATCGAGGGTGAGCGGCCGACGGCCGCGGCGCTCCTGCTCGTGGCCGAGCGCTCCGGCGGCGAGCCGCTCGTGGCCGAGGAGATCCTCGCCGCGCGCCGAGAGCTGCCGGGAGTCGCCCTCGGGGCGTCGCTCGACGAGCTCGTCCTGGCGCGGCTGGCCCGCCGCAGCCCCGAGTCCCGCCGGGTCCTGCGCCTGCTCGCCTCGGCGCGCGAGCCGCTCGACCGGGCCGCGATCGCCGCCGTCGCCCAGACCTTCGAGACGCTGGCGGACGGCTTGCCTCCGCGATCCGCGACCCATCCGCGGCGAGGCGACGGCGTCCTCGACGCGGATCTGCGGGCGGGCGTGGTCGAGGGGATCGACCATGGCTTCCTCACCGAGACGGGCGACGGGCGTCTCCAGGTCCGGCACGAGCTGATCGCCCGGGCGATCGAGGCCGACCTCCTGCCGGTCCAGCGCCGCCGCCACCGGCTGGCGCTCGCTGCCGCGCTCGCCGACGACCCCAGTGCCGCGCTCGTCCACTGGCTGGCCGCGTACGAGCCGGGCCGCGCCCGGACCGCGGCCCTCGCGGCCGCCGCCGAGGCCGAGCGACTCGA
>JBKPRF010000315.1:0-2693 GCA_046734475.1 Chloroflexota bacterium | reverse complement strand
CTCCAAGGGATTGGGGGCGCCCATGCGAGGCATCGCGATGGAAGCCATTCCGGAGGCAGAACGCCTCGCCGTCAGGGGCTGGTGAGCCCGGGCCTCCGAGCGAGGTCCGTCGGATGAAGATCGGGGTCCTCGCGGTCCAGGGCGATTTCGCCGAGCATGCGGCGATGCTCGACGCGATCGGCGTCGAGCCGGTCGAGGTGCGCCTGCCGTCGGATCTCGAGGGCATCAGCGGGCTGTGCCTGCCCGGTGGCGAGTCGACGACCATGCGCAAGCTCATCGACCGCTGGGAGCTACGCCAACCCCTGCTCGACTTCGCCGCGACGGGTGCGCCGATCTTCGGGACGTGCGCCGGGATGATCGTCCTGTCGAAGGACATCGCCGATGGCGACGAGGCCGTGCTGCCGCTGCTCGACGTGACCGTCCGGCGCAACGCCTTCGGTCGCCAGCTCGACTCGTTCGAGGGCGACGTGTCGGTGCCGGTTCTGGGCGATCAACCGGTGCACGGTGTCTTCATCCGCGCGCCGGTGATCGAGCGGGTCGGTCCCGACGTCGATGTCCTCGCCCGGATCGACGACGGCCGGATCGTGGCGGTCCGCGAGCGCAACGTCGTCGCGACGGCGTTCCATCCGGAGCTTGCCGGCGAGCCCCGCTTCCACCGGCTCGTCGCCACGATGGCGGCCGAGCACGACGACCCCGGCGAGGGTGCCGGGCGACGGCCCCACCCCACCCGCCGAGCCGGCCAACCCAGATGACCGACGCCCGCTCCGCGCGGAGCGGCGGCAAGGTCCGGGCCGCTCGCCTCACCGATCTCGCCGCGCTCGGCGAGCTGTCCCGTCTCAGCCAGACCGAGGCTTCCGGCGCTCGGACGCTCGGCCTGCCGGTGAACGGCCCGCCGATCGGGATGTTCAGCCTCTTCCGGCTGCCACTCGTCGCCTTCCGGCCGCACGACCTGCTCCTTGTCTACGAGGTCGACCGCCGGGTCGCCGGCCTCGTCCGGGTCGAGCGCGAGAACTGGCGCGACGACTGGACGTTCGTCGAGCTCGACGCGATCGGGGCCCAGGAGTCAGGCGAGATTCGGTATCGGCTCGTGCAGCAGGTCCTGCGTGCGGGCCAGACGCGCGGCGCCGCGCGCTTCCACGTCGCCTGCGCCGACGCGGACGACAACGTCGAGATGTTCATGCAGGCCGGCTTCGTCCGATATGGCGAGGAGCGGATCATGTACCGCCCGCCCGATCAGGAGCTGCCCGAGCCTTGGTCGGACAGCCAGGCGCGAAAGCACCGGATCCGGGCCGCGCGCCCGGTGGACGCGGTCGCGCTCATGTCCCTGTACAGCGCGGTGACCCCGCCGCCGGTCCAGCGCCTCGAGGCGTTCCGGATCCCGGACTGGGAGCGACAGGGCTCGAACTGGCGGATCCCGCGCAGCTCGCTGGCGCCAATCCTGCGGTTCGCCGACATCGACGGCTTCGTGCAGGACGGCGCCGACGGGGATCGGCTCGACGCGTTCATCCAGATCGGCGTGGCTCAAGAGGACCAGCCGCACTACCTGCGGATCCTCGCCCGGCCCGAGGTCGACGCCACGGCGATCGTCGAGTTCGGCCTCGGCGCGATCGCGGCGCGGCGCGGCCGCGACCCCGGTGCGAGACCGAATCACGGGGTCCTCGCCCCCGTGCGAACCTATGAGTCGCCGGCCGATCGCCGGCTCGAAGAGGCGGCGTTCGGCGAGATCGCCACCGTGACGCTGCTCCTGCGGGAGACGCTCGTCCGGGTCGCCGACCCGGCCCTCGTGCCGGCCGCCGTCCGCCCATGGGAGGTCACGCGTGGCTCCTGAGACTCCGGACCGGCGAGAGACGATCGATGACATCGACGTCCTGCTCGCCGCGCTCCCGCCCGAGATCGTCGCGGCCATTCGCGCCCTGCCGAACCAGGAGGGTGTGATCGAGGTCGTGATGGACCTCGGCCGGCGGCCGGAGGCGCGTTTCCCGGACGGCGAGGTGACGCTCCTCGATCGCGAGATCGGAGAGGCGGATCTCACCTACGTGATCGACCACATCGGCTCGTTCGGCGACGACAACCGGGCCGGGATCGAGCGGACGCTGCACCGGATCAGCGCGATCCGGAATCGGAACGGCAAGATCGTCGGGCTGACGTGCCGGATCGGGCGCGCCGTCTACGGCACGATCGAGATCATCGCGGACTTCGTCGAGACCGGGAAGTCGCTGCTGATCATGGGCCGGCCGGGCATCGGCAAGACGACGATGCTGCGTGAGGCGGCCCGCGTCCTCGCCGACGACCTCGACAAGCGTGTCGTGGTCGTCGACACCTCGAACGAGATCGCCGGCGACGGCGACATCCCGCATCCCGCCATCGGCAAGGCCCGCCGGATGCAGGTCCGGACGCCGTCGATGCAGCACGAGGTCATGATCGAGGCGGTCGAGAACCATATGCCCCAGGTCATCGTCATCGACGAGATCGGGACCGAGCTCGAGGCCCAGGCCGCCCGGACGATCGCCGAGCGCGGCGTGCAGCTGATCGGCACGGCCCACGGCAACACGCTCGACAACCTGATGCTCAACCCGACCCTGTCGGACCTCATCGGCGGGATCCAATCGGTCACGCTGGGGGACGAGGAGGCGCGCCGGCGGCGGACGCAGAAGAGCGTGCTCGAGCGCAAGGCCCCGCCGACGTTCGACGTC
>JBKPRF010000314.1:0-5393 GCA_046734475.1 Chloroflexota bacterium | reverse complement strand
CCCCTGGCGCGGAGCACCTCGACCGCCGTCTCCTGGATCGACTTCGCGGCTTCGATGGGCGAGAAGGGCCGGGCGTCGATCCGCTCCGGGGGCGCGAACAGGCCCGGCCCCGGGACCTTGTCCGGATCGCCGCGGCCGCCGTCGGGCCGCTCGAGCAGCACGTTGCCGCGGGTCCGCGGGCCGGGCGGCAGGGTGCCGCCGGGCGGCACCAGCTCGACGACGCCGCCGACCTCCTCGTCGGCATCCGCGAGGCGGGCCTCGACCACGCGATAGCCGGCGCCGATCCCGCCGAGCGCGGCGGCGACCAGGGCCTCCGCTCCCCCGCTCTCGAGGATCAGCACGACCCGGGCGTCGGTCGCGAGGTGCGGCGCGACGGCCTCGAGCGAGCGCCGCAGGGTCGCCGCCTGCCACGACCAGGGCGTGCGGATCGCCGGGCCGAGCAATGGCTCCAGCGGGAGCAGCGCCGCCGCCTCGCGACCGAGCGCCCAGCACGTGCCGTGGTACGCCGCCCCGAATCGCTCCTGGCTGAAGCGCGCCGGCGGCTGGCCGAGGACGAGCCGGATCCGCGGCCGGGCAGGCGTCCGTGATCCGGGTTCGCGCCACGGCTCGCGGGCCTCGCCGGCGAGACTGGCCAGGGCCGATGGCGTCATGACCCGGATGACCGCGGTGGCGGGGCTCTCGGTCAGGGATCGCAGGTCGCTGCCGAGACGGGCCTCGAGCGGTCCGATGGCGCTGCTCTCGAGCCGCTGGACGAACCCCCGGACCGTCCGGTAGCCCTCCTCGAAGGCGAGCCACGGGTTGCGCTCCCGCCATTCGTCGGGGATCGGCGTCTTGATGACCCCGCCGGCGATCTTCAGCGCCGGCATGCGACCGGCCCCGCCGCCGAGCTTCGACGCCGGCAGCACCGCATGCAGGAACGCCAGCCGGAGCGCCGACTCGACGGGAGCGGCGCGCAGGTCGCCCTCGATCCGATCGAGGATCGCTGCCAGCCCGACGAGCTGGCGGTCGGTGTGCAGGTCGAGGATCGCCCGGATGAGGCTCTCGCCGCCGTCCGGCACCGGGAAGCGCTCCTTGAGCCGCCGCCGCACGGCCGCGCCGCCGACGTCGCGCTTCGCCCGCCGCAGGTCGGCCTCGTCGAGCGGGGCCGTCCGGTGCTCCGAGCCGCCCTGCTGGTCTCGGCAGATCGTGCAGCGGTAGGCCTTCCTCGCCTGGGTCTCGTCAGCCGGCCACGTGAGCTCGTCGGCGCTCACGTTGCGGCCGCACGTCGCGCACTTCGTGGCGAACAGCTCGCCGATCGAGAGCTTCAGGCTGGACTCGCCCCGCGGCGACGCCGAGAGGGCCGAGAAGCCGGCGTCGAGGTGGCGAAGGTCGGGCGGACGCAGGACGAGCTCGGCGAGGAGCCGCGTCAGCGGGCTGCCCTCGAGGGTGAAGGCCAGGCGCTGGCGGTCGACCGCGGTCCGCGCGACCCAGCCGCCCCGACCATGGAGGTCGGCGACGATGTCGCCCGGCGCCGAGTTCGCCTCGAGGCGCCCGACAAGGAGGTCGGGGGGCGGCGGCGGTGCCAGGCGCTCGAAGGCGGGCAGCGTGAATCCGGGTTCCGGCCGCGAGAGGAGGAGCCTCCCCAACATCGACTCGATTGTCGCAGACGGTACCCACGGCTACGCTCGCCGGATGACCGCCCAGACCGCCCTCGACTACGTCGTCAGCCACCTGCCTGCCGCGGTGGCGCCCGTCTCACCGGCCCTCCTCAAGGCCCGCGCCGCGCTCGACACCGCGGCCGCGGAGTACCTCGAGATCGGCGACGACAGCCTCGAGAAGCCGTGGCCCTGGCGGGATGCCAATGCCGATGTCCGGTACGGCCTCTTCCGATCGATCGAGGCCGTCGAGGAGGCCGCTGCCGCGATCGAGCTCGGCCTCACGACCCTCGGCGCGGTGCGCTCCGAGGCGGCGCTCCGGGCCGCCCCCGCGACGGCCGCTCGGTGGGACCTCCACGGCCGACTGGTCGCGCTCGACGAGGCCCTACTCGACCGGGTCGCCAAGGACGGCGAGTGGACGATCCGCGAGACGCTGGGCCACATCGTCGGCGGCCAGCGCGGCTACGTCGCGTACACCGTGTGGCACTGGGCCCGGAACAGCGAGGACAAGCCGACCCCCGCCGAGCTCGAGCAGGTCCAGGCCGAGACCGCCCTGCCCGAGGAATCCGAAGAGGGCTCCGGCTCGATCCCGGAGATCCGATCCCGGCTGGACGAGGCCGTCGACCGCGGCGGGGCCCACTTCGCGGGCCTCTCGGACGCCGACCTCGCCCGGCCGGCGCGCTGGTCGGGCGTGCTGGTGGACGTCGGTTTCCGGGTGGGCCGCTGGTCGTCGCACCTCATGGAGCACACGATCCAGGTCGACAAGACGCTCGCCTGGCTCGATCACCGCCCGACCGAGGTCGAACGGATCGTGGGCGACCTCTACCGGGCCTGGGGCCGCCTCGAGACCGCGATCTTCCCGATCGAGCCGGTCTGGCTCAGCCGATCAGCCGACGGTTCGGGCGGCTCCGGTCGCTCGGTCGAGGACATCCTCGGGGCGCTCGGCGAGGGGCTGGTGAGCAACGCCCGCTCGGTGCGGGCCGCCGCGGAAGCCTAGGACTAGGCCTCCTCGGTCTCGTCGGTCTCCTCGATGAAGGCTTCCTCGGTGGTGTCCTCGGGCGGGAGGACCCGGTCGAGGTCCGAGATCTCCTCGTCCTCGACGTCGTCCTCGAGATCCTCCTCGAGGTCCTCGTCCTCACGCAGGAGGGTGCCCTTCGTGTAGGGCCGGAGGTCGGTCGACTTCGCCGCGGTCGGGAACGAGACCTTGCCGTAGTTGCGGGGGTCCTGGTAGATCTCCCGGATGATGATCCGGACGTCCTGGGCGCCGAGCGAGGTCACACCGGCCGAGTACTTGTTGCCGTCGGCGAGGAGCTTGAGCAGGCGCGCCGCGACCCGCGGCTCGACGACGCCGACCCGGATGCCATTGCTCATCGCCACGAGGCGGTTGCCCTCGGGGAGCAGCTCGACCGCGTCCCCGGGGTTCACCTGGACGAGCTTCTTCGGATCGGCGAGCTCGAGGAGGTGGGCGAACCCGGTCTTGCCGGTCTCCTCGACGAAGATCCGGACCGGTGCCTTGGCGCCCTCCGTCACGGCGACGGTCTTGTCGCCCGATGTGATCAGGGTCCGGAGCCGGTCGATGTTGCGCTCGGCGATCCGGTTCGTGGGGTCCAGGGCGAGGGCCGACTGGTAGTGCTCACGCGCGGCGCCGAGCTCGCCCTGCTCCCAGAGGGCTTTGGCGAGGCGGTTCTCGGCCTCCGCGTCGGCGCCGAGCTCGAGCAGCTTGCGGTTCGTCTCGGCGGCGTCGGCCCACTGGCCGGCCGCGGCCTGGCCGATCGCCTGCTCGGCGAGCTGGCGCTTCAGGCGAGTAGCGGCTGCGGGGCTCGACCCGGCGTCGACTTCGGGGAAGGTCACGGTGGGAATTCAATCCTTTCGCTGCGCCTGATCGGCGCGGGGCAGTGGCGATCTCAGCGCCAGGTCAGTTGTGTAGCCGTGGGATGGTGTCACCCGGCTCGGCGTCGCGTCAAACGCGGGGCTACGTTCGGAGGCCGACGCTCCAGGCCACGACGACGATCCCGAGCGCGACCAGCAGCGCGGTCTCCGCGAGCCGTCGCGGGTCTCGCCGCCGTGCGGGCGGCTGGCCGTGCAGGGCATCCCACAGGAACAGCACGAGGACGATGAGCGCCGGCGCCAGGATCCCCGGGATCTGGAGCTGCCGGAGGACCGCGGCGGCGATCGTGACGACGGCCGCGGCGGTCGTCGCCATCCACGCCACGTCGCGGGCGTTCGACGTGCGGAGCGCGGCGATCCGATACGCCAGCAGGAACGCGACGACCCCCGCTGCGATGGCCAGCCCGGCCTTCTCGAACGGCCCGGTCGAGGCCGGCGGCAGGCCGCCTTCGGGTTGCATCCCGCCCGCGGCCAGGGCCGCGATGCCGACGAACGCCCCGAACGCCGACGCGAGCGCCTGGACGAGCACGACGCTGCGATCGGCGGCCGACGGCGGCGACGACGCTCGGGCGAGACGCGCCTCGGTGGTCGCGACCCGCTCGATGAACCAGCCCACGAACGCGAGGGCCGGGACCAGGAGCAGGCCGATCGGGATGACGCGGATGACGCCCGCACCGGCTGCGGCGGCGATCGCCGGCGGGATCAGGCTCTCGATCGGCACCCCCGACGCCACGCCACCCGTCCCGCCGACGCCCGGGCCATCGCCCGAGCCGATCACCTGTAGTGCGCCGAGCGCCACGCCGGCAAGGAGCAGCGTGACCATGAGCCAGGCCAGCTGGCCGTCGACGAAGCGCGACAGGGCCAGGACGATCGTGGCCGCGACGGCCAGGTCGCGGACGCCGGCAGCGGGCTTCACCGCGATCGTGGCGTTCACGGCTTGGAGGATCTCATCCGGCTGCCGATGCTACCCCGGTCGATCGCTCAACTCGCGCGCTGGGCCAGCCAGTCCATGAGGTCGGCACGGGAGCGCGTGTTCAGCACGTGGTGCGGCTCGACCCACGCCCGACGCGCCTGCGAGATGCCCCACTCGAGGTGGCTGAACTCGGCCAGCTTGTGGGCGTCCGAGTCGATCGAGATCGTGCAGCCGAGCTCGATGGCGTGGCGAGCCCGCTCGACCGACAGGTCGAGGCGGTGCGGCGAGCCGTTCATCTCGAGGACGGTGCCGGTCCTGGCAGCCTCCCGATAGACCGTCTCCCAGTCGAGGTCGAGGTCGGGTCGGGTCCCGATCATCCGGCCCGACGG
Organism: Chloroflexota bacterium; assembly: GCA_046734475.1. Classification (GTDB taxonomy): domain Bacteria; phylum Chloroflexota; class Limnocylindria; order Limnocylindrales; family CSP1-4; genus UBA5189. Next base: position 570 of record JBKPRF010000314.1, on the reverse strand, counting down.
GTGGGCGATGACGTCGACGTGGGGGTTGTGGATCGCGTGCAGGACTCGCTGCGTCAGCTCGGCCCGCGGCTGCCGCCGGCTGACGTGGAGCGAGGCGACGACGAGGTCGAACGACGCGAGCAGCTCGTCGGGGTAGTCGAGCTGGCCGTCGGCCCGGATCTCGAGCTCGCAGCCGTGCAGGAGGCGAAAGCCCTCGGCTGACGTCTCGGGCGGCGCCGTGCCCTTGTCCTCCTCGGCCGCGAAGCGCTTGTTCAGGGCGGCGATGAGCCGCCGCTCCAGCGCGACCCGCTTCGGGTCGAGGCCGCGGGCGATCGCGAGCGAGATCGAGTGGTCGGTCATCACCTGGTAGGCGTGCCCGCGGCGGCGCGCGAACTCGGCCATGTCCTCGACCGAGTTCGTGCCGTCGGACCAGTCGGAGTGGGAGTGCAGGTCGCCCCGGAGGTCCTCGATCGAGACGAGGTTCGGGAGCTTTCCGGCGAGCCCCGCTTCGATCTCGCCGGTGTCCTCGCGGAGCTCCGGCTCGATGTACGGCAGGCCGAGGAACGCGTACGCCTCGGCTTCGGTGGCGAA
>JBKPRF010000313.1:0-3261 GCA_046734475.1 Chloroflexota bacterium | reverse complement strand
GGTCCACATCGATCGGCATGGCTCGGTCGAGGCCTACCGCCGGGTCAAGCACCGCCTGGCCGAGATCGTCGACCCCGACGGCGCGATCGTGCTCAATCTGGACGACCCAGTGGTCGCCGGGTACGCCAACGGGGCGACGGCCCGGGTCGTCGGCTACCGGCTCGGCGAGCCGCCCCGGGACGGCGTCGGCTTCGTCGATGGCTGGATCGTCTCCGCCGAGGCCGGCGGGATCATGCCGGCCGACGAGCTCCGGATCCCCGGGCGCCACAACGTCGCCAACGCGATGGCCGCGGTGGCGGTCGGGCTCGAGTTCGGCCTTCCGCCGGAGCGGATCCGCAAGGCCGCCGCCGGCTTCGCCGGCGTGGAGCACCGTCTCGAGACCGTCGCGATCGTCGACGGCATCCGCTACGTGAACGACTCCCAGGGCACGCAACCGGACGCCGTGGCCGCGGCGCTCCGAGCGTTCGCGCCGCCGGTCGTGCTCATCGCCGGCGGGCGGGCGAAGGGCATCGACCTCGACGCGCTCGGGCCGATCGTCGCCGAGCGGGCGGCGGCGGCCGTGCTCATCGGCGAGAGTGCCCCGGATCTCGAGCGCCTCTTCTCCCGCTCGGGCCTCCGCCGGATCGAGCGGGCGCGGAGCCTCGACGTCGCGGTCGAGCTCGCGACGGCCCTTGCCCGCGATGCGATCGGGCCGCGCCCGAAGCGCGCCGAGCTGCCGCCCGGCAACGCGATCGCGACGGTCCTCCTGAGCCCGGCGGCGGCGAGCTTCGACATGTTCGAGGACTACGAGGCGCGCGGCCGGGCCTTCAAGGCCGCCGTGGCCGCGCTCGCCGAGCGGCGGGGCCGCTGATGGGCGTCGCGCGCTGGCCGCTCGATCGGCTCGGCCCGCTGGGTCGCGTCGGGCCCTGGGCGCCACGTCCTCGGGCCGGCAAGGGCACGCGTCGCGACGGCCGCGATGCCCGGGCCGACCGGCGCCGGGCGATGGCCGGGCTCGAGGCCCGGCCGCTCGCTCGGGGCGGGACCGAGGTCCTCCGGCGCGAGCGCCACCAGCCCGACTACTCGATCCTCGTCGCGGTCGTGGCGCTCGTCGCGATCGGGATCCTCATGGTCTATTCGTCGTCGGCGCTGCGCGCCTATATCAACCAGGACGACACCCTCGCCATCGTGGGCCCGCAGATCCTGTGGGCGGCGATCGGCCTGCTCGTCATGGCCGTCGTCATGCGCCTCGACTACCGGATCCTGCGCCTGGTCTCCGTGCCCGGCTACGCCGTCGCGGTGGCCCTGCTGGTCCTCGTGTTCGTGCCGTCGCTGAACCGCGTGGTCGGTGGCTCGGCCCGCTGGCTCGTGCTCGGCCCGCTGCCCGCGGTCCATCCGGCCGAGATCGCGAAGCTCGCCCTGATCATCTATCTCGCCCACTGGCTCGCGAACCGCGGGACCAGGATCGTCACGTTCCGGCAGGGGACGATTCCGTTCCTGCTCGTGAGCGCGCCGATCATCCTGCTCGTCTTCCGCGAGCCCGATCTCGGGACGACGATGGTCATCGCCGCCACGGCCTTCTCGATGTTCTTCATCGCCGGCGCGAGCCTCTGGCAGTTCGCGGCGATGGGCGCGATGGGCGGGCTCGGCGTGCTGCTCGTCGGGCTGCGGGGCTACCAGGCCGACCGCATCCGGGCCTGGCTCGACCCGTGGGCCGACCCGCTCGGCTCGGGCTTCCACACGATCCAGGGTCTCCTCGCGCTCGGCCTCGGCGGCCTCCTCGGCAGCGGCCTCGGCGAGAGCAAGCTCGCCGGCGGGCTGTACCTCCCGAACGCCTGGAACGACTTCATCTTCGCGATCATCGGCGAGGAGTTCGGGTTCATCGGCGCGGCCGCCGTCATCGCCCTCTTCGGAATCCTGGCCGTCGCGGGTATCCGGACCGCCCTCCGCGCGCCCGACACGTTCGGCGCGCTGCTCGCGGCGGGGATCACGGCGTGGCTCTGTCTGCAGGCCTTCATCAACATCGGGGTCGTCGTTGCGCTCATGCCGGTGACGGGCATCACGCTGCCGTTCATCAGCGCCGGCGGCTCGTCGCTCGTCGTGAGCTTCGCCGCGGTCGGCATCCTGCTGTCGATCTCGCGCGAGACGCTCGAGGGCGGCCCGCCCGGCGGTGCCGACGCCGCCGACCGCTCGAACCGGACCAGCCGCACGATCCGCACCACCGATGGAGATGCCAATGCGCCTGCTGATCGCGGGCGGGGGGACCGGGGGGCACATCTACCCGGCGCTCGCCGTCGCGACGTCGCTCCGGCGCCGCGCCAGCGCCGCTGAGATCGACTGGGTCGGCGGACGCCGGGGTCTCGAGGCGCGGCTCGTCCGGGACGCCGGCTTCCGCGTCCGGCTGCTCGTCCTCCGTTCCCTGCGCTCGGTCGAGCGTGACGTCCATCTCGTCCTCGATCCGGTCCGGCTCGCGATCTCGGTCCCGCAGGCCCTGTGGCTGCTCCTCCGGCGGCGGCCGGCGGCCGTCTTCACGACGGGCGGCTACCTCGCGATCCCCGTCCTCATCGCGGCGCGGATCCTCGGCATCCCGGTCGTTCTCTGGGAAGGCAACGTGGTGCCGGGCCGGAGCGTCCGGGCGACCGCGCGCCTGGCGACGGTCGTGGCCGTCTCCTTCGGGCAGACGTGCCGGGCCCTGTCGGCCGGGCGCTGCTTCGTGACCGGGACGCCGATCCGGGACATCAGCGCGGTCGATCGCGTCGCGGCTCGTGAGCGGCTGGGGCTCCGGCCGGAGGATCGGCTGCTGCTCGTCTTCGGCGGATCGCAGGCCGTGCGGCGGTTCAGCCTCGCGGTCGACGGGGCCCTGCCTCGGCTCGTCGAGCGCTGGCACGTGCTGCAGGTCACCGGCGAGGAGGCCTACGCGGCCGCGCTGGCGGCAAAGGCCGCATTGCCCGAGGCGGTCCGGGGGCGCTACCGTCCCGAGCCCTTCCTGCGGGAGGGCATGACCGACGCGCTCGCCGCGGCGGATCTCGTGATCGGCCGAGCGGGGTCCTCGACGCTGGCCGAGGTCGCCGCGTTCGGGCTGCCGATGGTCGTCGTGCCGTATCCCCATGCCGGCGGCCACCAGCGCGCGAATGCCGAGGCCGTGGCCGCCGGCGGCGCGGCCCGGCTGGTGGAGGACGAGGACTTCGACGCCGAGGCCCTGCTCGCGGCGGCCGCGATCCTCGACGATCCGCGCCGCCACGCCGAGATGGCGGCGGCCGCCCGGGCGCTGGCCCGGCCCGGGGC
>JBKPRF010000312.1:0-3603 GCA_046734475.1 Chloroflexota bacterium | reverse complement strand
TCTCGGAGCTGTGCTGGGCCGGCGCCCGCCGTCGCTACCACCCGCTGACCTCCGCGGTCGTCAACCGCCTGGCCCACGAGCTCGGCGTCATCGAACGGGCCGGGCTCGCCGAGTTCTTCCTCATCTGCTGGGACCTGATGCGGTTTGCGAAGGAGCAGGGCATCCCGGCCCAGGGCCGGGGCAGCGCGACGAGCTCGATCGTGTCGTACACGCTCGGCATCAGCCGGGTCGAGCCGATCCAGCACAACCTGCTCTTCGAGCGGTTCATCAACGAGGGCCGCACGACCTACCCCGACGTCGACATCGACTTCTCCTCCGAGCGCCGGGAGGAGGTCATCCAGTACGTCTACAACCGCTACGGCCCCGAGCACACCGGGATGGTCTGCAACCTCGTGACGTACCGGGCCCGATCGGCGGTCCGCGAAGTCGGCTACGCGCTCGGCTTTCCGCGACCGCTGGTCGACCGGGTCGCGAAGGCGCTCGAGACGTACGACAGCGTCATGGTCCGGCGCGACCTCGAGGCCGACGGCGGTTTCGCCGACTTCTTCCGGCACCCGGGCGAGCCAGCCCTCGATGCCGCGGGTGCGTCCGCCGGCTTCGGCGCTCGTGCGGTGGCCGAGGATGCCGTCCGCGCCGCCGCGGCCCTCAGCGGCGCTCGCGGCCTGACCGACGGCATGGGCCAGCTCAACCACTCCCGCGGGGGTCGCTTCGGGTCGGATGGCGCCGCGGAGCACGGCGACGGCCGCCAGCCGCGCCTCGAGGATGCTCGTCTCGATGCCCGCCGCGCCGGGACCCAAGCCGCGCCCCGAACCGAGCCGGAGGACAGCCGCCAGGCCGCAGCCGAGCATGCGCGTCGAGCCGAGACGGCCATCGGCGCGGAGCTCGTCGACAGCCTGGGCCAGGTCAACAAGCGCATGCCGCTCGTCGGCAAGGTCCCGCCCTGGAAGCAACCGCCTACGCCTCTCGATCCCGCCGCCCCGCCGCCGCCTCGCCCCTTCGCCTGGCTCGCGGACGAGAACGCCGAGGCCGCCGGCCCTGTTTCTCGCCTAATCAACGCCTCAGTTCGGTTAGGCAGCGAAGATGCCGGCTTGGTCGGCCCCGCCAGCCCGTCTGGCGGTTCCAACGACCCGCCGGAGGATCGATTGAGCACGGCTCGTGCGGCGCCGGCCGCCGATCAGCCCGGGATCGGCCAAAACAGGGAAGACCCCCTGCCTAACCGAACTCCCACGTTGATATGGCATGAAACCGCCCGATCGCCAGAACGAGAGCCGACGAGCGGGCTGAGGCCGAGCCGGTCGGGGATGTGGGAAGAGGCGCCACAGTCGCCGCCGTCGATCCGGCCGGCGCGGCGCGGCGACGACGAGGGCGGGCCCGGCGACACGCCGGCGAGCGTCGCCTGGCTGCGGGCCGGACGGGGCACGGGGTATGGGGCGGGGCCGAGGCTGCTCGAAAGCGTGCAGGCGACGGTCGACGGCCGGGCCATCGATCCGGAGAGCGGGGCGCTGGCGCCGCCGGCGCGGCGGACTGACACCTCAGCGGGGAAGCCGGCCGGGCCGGTCGATCGGCTGGGCCGGCCGCATTACTGGCCGCAGCCGGACAACATCCGGGGCGGGATCGGGACGGACCGCATCGGACGAGCGGACCCGCATCGGGACGCGAACCGGGACGATGCGGACCGGCTCGGACGCGCTGACCCGCACTCCTCGGTGGCGCGGGTCGAGCCGGAGCCCGCGCCGCAGCCCAGGGGCGGGAGCACCGTCGGGATGTCCGATTGGGAGCGCTGGCTCGAGTTCTGCGCCCGGATCGACGGCTTTCCGCGGCACCTGAGCATCCACAGCGGCGGGATGCTGGTCACGGCGGCGCCGCTCATCGACATCGCCCCGATCGAGCGGGCGACGATGAAGGATCGGGTCGTCGTCCAGTTCGACAAGCGCGACGTCGAGGAGCTCAAGCTCATCAAGCTCGACCTGCTCGGCCTCGGGATGCTGGCCGCGATCGACGAGACGATCCAGCTGATCGAGCACGACTGCGGGACGTGCGTCGTCCTCGACGCGATCCCGGAGCAGGTCCCGGAAGTCTTCGACATGGTCCAGGCGGCCGACACGGTCGGGGTCTTCCAGATCGAGAGCCGGGCCCAGATGCAGACGCTGCCGAAGTCGCGCCCGAAGACGCTCGACGATCTCGTGGTCGAGGTCGCGATCATCCGGCCCGGACCGATCCAGGGCAACGCCGTCCATCCGTACCTGCGGCGGAAGCAGGGTCTCGAGCCGGTGACCTACCTCCACCCGAGCCTCGAACCGGTGCTCCGCGACTCGATGGGCGTGATCCTCTACCAGGAGCAGGTCATGCGGATCGCGATCGAGGTCGCGGGGTTCTCTCCGGCGGAGTCGGATGGGTTCCGGCGGGCGATGGGCACGTGGCGCTCGAACCGCGAGATGGAGAAGCTCCACCAGCGCTTCCACGACGGCTGCCTGCGCCAGCCGGGCATGACCGAGGAGATGGCCGAGGAGCTGTTCCGGCAGGTCTCGGCCTTCGCCAGCTTCGGGTTCGCGAAGTCACACGCGGCGGCATTCGCGCGGACCGCGTACGAGTCGTCCTTTCTCAAGCTGTTCTACCCGGCCCAGTTCCTCGTTGGGCTCATCAACGCCCAGCCGATGGGCTTCTATCCCGTCGAGGTCCTCGTCAACGACGCGAAGCGGCACGGCGTGAGCGTGCTGCCGGTCGATCTCAACCGCTCGAGCTACAAGACCACGACGGAATGGGTCGGGCGCCCGGGCTGGGCCCTCGCGGGAGCGGCGGGCGACGACGGCTCGCAGGATGACCCGGCGACCGCCACCGTCCAGGGCGAGCCGTTGCCCGACGGCTGCGGCATCGATGCCTACGCCCGACCGGTGCGGTCGTCGTCGTGCGTGATCCCGGGCGCTGCGGCGCGCGAGCAATGGGCCAACGAGAGCGCGGTCGGCTGGGGCGTCCGGCTCGGGCTCGGGCTCGTGAAGGGGATCGGGGAGCAGCACGAGGAGCTCCTCGACCGGGAGCTGGCGCGCGGGCCCTACGCCTCGCTGGCCGACGTGGTGGAGCGCACGGGATTGCCGGAGGAGACGATCGAGCGCCTCATCCGGACGGGGGCGCTCGACTCGCTCGGCCGGCCACGGCGAGAGCTCCTGTGGCAGCTCCGCGAGGTGGCGGGATCGGCACGGGGGCGAGTGGACGGCAAGCAGACCCGGGCCGCCACGATCGCGGCGGGCAAGCGCTCGGTCGCCGCCGGCCGGCCGATGGACCTCCGGCTCCCGGCGACGGCCGCCCCGGACCTGCCGGCGATCACCGAGCCGGAACGGGTCGGTGACACGTACGCGGTCGTCGGCCTCGATGCCAGGCGCCAGGTCGTCACGCTGTTCCGCGGGGCGCTCGAACGCCTCGGCGCGATCACCAACGCGGAGCTGGCGGATCGACGACCCGGCCCGGTCCGGATCGCCGGACTCGTCGTCACCCGGCAGCATCCGATGACGGCCAAGGGCACGGTCTTCCTCGCCCTGGAGGACGAGACGGGGATGGTCAACGTCACCCTCTGGCCGGATACCTGGGCCCGCCTCCGTGGCGTCGTCC
>JBKPRF010000311.1:0-4507 GCA_046734475.1 Chloroflexota bacterium | reverse complement strand
GGCGCAGCCTACGACGCCGATCCTCTGCGATCGCGGCGAGGGTTGTGCTACTCTCAAGTAGCATGTTTATGAGCAACCGCGACGCCGTCACCGGGGCCTTCGGGTTCACCGGCCGGGCGCTGACCGAGCGCCTCCTCGAGGCCGGCCGTGAGGTGGTCACGCTGTCGCGCCGCTCCGGCGTCGGCGATCCGTTGCTGGACCGGGTGCGCGTCGAGCCGTTCGATCCCGACGGAGCCGGCGCGGTCGAGCGGCTGACCGCCGTCCTCGACGGCGTCGACACCGTCTACAACACGTACTGGCTGCGGTTCCCGCGCGACGGGATGACCTACGAGCGCGCGGTCGGTCAATCGGCGGTGCTCCTGGAGGCGGCCCGCCGGGCCGGCGTCCGGCGGTTCGTCCACGTGAGCGTCGTGAACGCCGGCATCTTCGCTGCGACACCGTACGTCCGGGCCAAGGCCGCCCTCGAGGCCGTCGTGCAGGCCTCGGGCGTGGAATGGGCGATCGTCCGCCCGACGCTGACGTTCGGCCCCAACGACATCCTCATCAACAACCTCGCCTGGGCCCTCCGGCGGCTGCCGGTGTACGGGATGCCCGGGCTCGGTCGCTACACCGTCCAGCCGGTCCACGTCGACGACGTCGCCCGGATCTGCGTGGAGGCGGCGTCCGGTCCCGCCGGCGTGGCCCTGGACGCGGCGGGGCCTGAGACGCTGGAGTACCGCCGGCTCGTCGGGCTCGTGCGGAGCGCCATCGGCAGCCGCTCCCTCATCGTGCCGATGCCCCACGCGGCGGTGCTCGCGGCGGCCCGGGTCCTGGGCCTCCTCGTGCGGGACGTCGTGCTGACGCGGGACGAGATCACCGAGCTGACGTCGAGCTTCCTCACGTCGCCGGAGCCGCCACGCGGCGTGATTCGCATTTCCGAGTGGGTCGCCGAGCATGCCGCCGAGTTGGGCCGCCGCTGGTCCAGCGAGCTCGCACGGAACTATCGGCCAGCGTCGGTCTGAACAGAGGCGCCACCCGCCGGCCCCAGCGTTCGGCACCGCCCCAGCGTTCCGCAACGTTCACGGTGTGACTGCTGCGAGGACGGCGGGGATTGCGTCGGACGCGTCCACCACGTATCGGTCGCGGGGTGACCATGCCGGCCCGAATCGTCGAGTCGTCCGCACGTTCGGGTCGCCCGGTGAGCGTTCCGGAAAATCCGCTCGCCAATCTCACCGCGTGTCGGGTTTGACCCTCCCCAGAACCCCGGCTATGCTCCCCCGGCTCCGCCGCGGATCGACCGTGCACGACACGGACCTGCCGCGAAGTAACGGAGCCCAAGGGGGTGAACCCGGGATTGGCAGAAGTCCGAGTGGGTGAGAACGAGACGTTCGAGAGCGCCCTCCGCCGCTTCAACAAGAAGATCCAGCAGTCCGGCATCCTCGCCGAGGCCCGCCGCCGCGAGCACTACGAGAAGCCGAGCGTGAAGCGGAAGCGCAAGGAAGCGAAGCGCAAGAAGAACGCACGGACGCCGCAGGGCTGATCGGCCGCCGCCGATCACCCCGGGTGGCCCGCCCCAGGTGCCGACACCGGTGACCCTCCGCGAACGACTCCAGGCCGAGATCACGACCGCGATGCGGTCGGGTGACGCCCTGCGCCGCGACACGCTCCGGATGGCCGAGAACGCGATCTACAACGGCGAGAAGCGCGACCGCCGCTCCTACACCGACGACGAGGTCGTGGCGATGCTCGCCCGCGAGGTCAAGACCCGGCGCGAATCCGTCGACGCCTTCGAAAAGGGCGGCCGCGAGGATCTCGCGGCCAAGGAACGGTCCGAGATCGAGATCCTCTCGGCGTTCCTGCCACAGCAGCTCTCGGACGAGGAGCTGCGAGCCCTCGTCGACGAGGCGGTCGGGGCGACGGGCGCCGCGACACCGCGCGACCTCGGCAAGGTGATGGGCTGGCTCGCGCCGCGGACCCGGGGTCGGGCCGACGGCCGGCGCGTGAGCGAGCTCGTCAGCGGCCGGCTCGCGGGCGGGTCATAGCGATGCTGAGCTCACGCTCCGACGAGGGCGTCCGGCCGTCGCGTCGCGAGCTGATTCGCCTGGCCGGCGTCGCGGCCGTCCTGATCGTCACCCTCAGCGCGATCCTGGGCGTCACGATCTCGGAGCGGGTCGATTACAAGGTCGGCGACCTCGCCCAGACGGACCTCCGCGCGCCGCGGGCCGCGACGTTCACGAACACCGTCCTGACCAAGGAGGCGCGTGACGCGGCCCGGGCGGCGGTCCTGCCGCAGTACGACTACACGTCGGTCAAGGCGATCGCGATCGCGTCCGAGCAGCTCGACGTGTTCGAGCGACTCGTCGCGCCGCTCGACACCGCCTTCTCGGGCAAGACGCCCGCCGCCGCGCGGGCCACGCTCATCGAGGCCTTCCTGCCGAAGCTCCCCGCCGACGCGCAGTCGGTCCTCAGCGCGCTCAAGCCCGACCGCTGGGACGCCGTCCGAACCGAGGCATCGCGCGTGCTCGATCTCACCGAGCGGACCGAGCTCCGCGACGACGCCGTCGCGCTCACCCGGCTCCAGCTGCGCGAGCAGATGGCCGGTGGCCTGTCCGACGACGAACGCCTCCTCGCGGCAAGCCTCATCGGCCCGCTCCTCCTGCCGAACAGCTCCTTCAGCCAGACGCTGACCGACCTGAAGCGAGACAGCCAGGCCGCGGCGGTCGATCCCGTGGTCGACGACATCGCCCAGGGCGAGGTGATCGTCCGGGCCGGAAGCAAGATCACCGACGTCGACCTCGTCCGGATCGACAACGTCGGGCTCGACGCGGCGACGCCCGACTACGCCGGCCTCGCCGGCTGGTTCGTCCTGTCGGCCCTCCTCGTCGTGCTGCTGCTCGGCTGGGTGTGGCGCTTCAGGCGGGCGTTCTGGCACCGGACCAACGTCCTGCTGCTCGTCAGCCTGCTCATCGTCCTCGCGACGTTCGCGCTCAAGCTCACCGCGGGCCGGGCGACGCTGCCGTTCGTCCTGCCGATCGCGACCGTCGCCCTGCTCGTGACGGTGCTGCTCGATGCCGAGGCGGCGATCGTCGTCACGGCGATCGTCGCGATCATCGCCGGCGCCGCGAACGGGCCGTCGCTCGAGCTCGGGACCTATGTCCTCCTCGGCGGGCTCGCCGGGATCCTCGCCGTCCGCCGCGGCGATCGCTTCCAGACGTTCATCCAGGCCGGGGTCGCGGCCTTTGCCGCCCAGGCCCTCGTCGTGACCGCCTTCTCGCTCCTCGGCGAGCGCGACCTCGCGGGTATCGTCCAGCTCATCGGTGCGGCCGGCGTCTCCGCCGGCTCGGCCGCCGTCGTCGCGGTCGGCAGCTTCGCGGTCCTCGGCAACGTCTTCGGGCTGCTGACGGTCTTCCAGCTGCTCGAGCTGGCGAACCCGTCACAGCCGCTGCTGCGGCGGCTGCTCGTCGAGACGCCCGGGACCTACCACCACTCGCTCATGGTCGGGAACCTCGCGGAGCGCGCCGCCGAGACGATCGGCGCCGACCCCCTGATCACCCGCGTGGCCGCCTACTACCACGACGTCGGCAAGCTCACGAACCCGGTCGGGTTCATCGAGAACCAGGCCGGTGGCGAGAACGTCCACGACGCCCTCGAGCCCGAGCAATCGGCCCAGATCCTCAAGCAGCACGTGGCCGACGGGATCGACATCGCCTATCGCTCGCGGCTGCCGAAGTCGATCATCGCCTTCATCCCGCAGCATCACGGGACCGCGGTCATGAGCTACTTCTACGCCAAGGCCCGTGAGGAGGCCGCCGCGCCGTTCGGCGGGCTGTCGACCGAGGAGGGCCGGAAGGCCGCCGAGTCTGTCGATGTCCGGCGCTACCGTCACGCCGGCCCGAAGCCGCAGAGCCGCGAGGCCGCCCTCATCATGCTCGCGGATGGGGTCGAGGCCTCGGTTCGCTCGCTCGCATCGCGCGACGAGCCGGCGATCCGCGGGATGGTCCACCGGATCATCACGGAGCGGCTCGAGGACGGCCAGTTCGACGAGTGCGACCTGACGCTGCGCGACATCAACCGGATCGAGGACGCGTTCGTCCAGCAGCTGCTCGGGATGTACCACCAGCGCGTCGCCTATCCGCAGAACAAGGTCGTCGAGCTCGAGTCGCGGCGCGCCGCGTCGGGTGGTGGCGGGGACGCGCCGGCTCGCTAGGGCGACACCCCGTTTGTCGCTCCACGGCCGCGCGGTGATCGCCGACGCCGTGTTCCCGTCAGACGCCGCTCCCGGCGGCACGAGACGGCCGATCGGGCGTCTTGAGCGGACGGCGACAGGGAGTTCATCCCGGCGCACGTTCGGCTCGGGATAATTCGGGCGGGATGACAGGCTCAGGCCGACCGCAATCGCTGCCTCGTGCCGCCACCAGTGGCACAAGCCAGGCTCGCCGACCAGACCTGATCGGACGCTCGGAGGCGGCAGCGGACGCGGAGGCGGAGGCGGAGGCGGAGCGGAGCCGCGCGCTGTACCCTGTCTCTT
>JBKPRF010000310.1:0-4043 GCA_046734475.1 Chloroflexota bacterium | reverse complement strand
CACGGCAATGACCGTGATCGTGGGCAGGAGCGTCTGGATCGTCATCGGTGGCGGACCTCGATCACAGGCGTCCGAGCAGGTCCTGTTTCTTGGCCTCGTATTCATCGGCGCTGATCGCGCCGCGGTCGCGCAGGTCGGCGAGGTCGTTGAGGGCCTTCGTGATCTGGTCCGAGCTCAGGACCGCCGGCGCGGGCGTGGCCGGCGCCTCGCTGACCGGCGTCGGAGCAGCCTCCGCCGGGGCGGCCCGGAGCGGCGGTGCCGGGACGCGCAGGAACTCCTCCTCGAGGGCCCGCTTCTCGTCGAGCATCGTCCGCTTGAACTGCGGGGCGCCGGCGAGCATCCGGTACTGGTCGACCGAGGTCTCGGCCGCGGTGAGGATGTCGAGATCGCCGTAGCCGAACATCCGGCCGAGGACGCTCTGGTCCAGGACGGCGTCGTTGATCTTCTCGAGCGACGAATCGGCGGAGCGCTTGCGCAGGATGCCCTCGACCTTGAGCACCCGGCGGTTCGTCACGAGGTAGTCCTGGCTGTACCAACCGGCATAGATGACGATCAGCCACACGAGCGAGATGACGAGCAGGATCAGGGCGACCCACTGGAAGCCCTTCTGGGCGACGTTGTTAGCGACGGCGGAGGTCAGGAACAGCAGGACCAGCGAGGCGATGAAGATCGCCCACGCCATGCGGCCCTCGACGATCGTGGCGAGGACGTGCTGGCGGGCCCGCAGGACCACCCGCTCGCCATCGGCCAGGAGACTGTCCGCGTAGCGACTCACTCTCGCTCCTCGCTCAGGCCCGCGGGTGCGCCCGTGCGTACACCTCGCGGATCCGCTCCCCCGTCACGTGCGTGTACAGCTGTGTCGTGCTGATGCTCGCATGTCCGAGCAATTCCTGAACGATCCGGAGGTCGGCGCCACCCTCGAGCAGATGGGTCGCAAACGAGTGGCGGAGCGTATGCGGGCTGACCCGGTCCGAGAGCCCGGCGGCCGCGGCGGCGCGCTTGACCGCGGACCAGGCCTGCTGCCGGGGCAGCCGCCGGCCCCGAGCCCCGACGAACAGCGGACCGCCCCGAACCGGGACGACGTGGTTGGCCGCGACGAGCGCCGCTCGCTGGCCCGCGACCCAGCGACGGAGCACCCCGACCGCCACCTCGCCGACAGGCACGAGCCGCTCCTTGTCGCCTTTGCCGATGACCCGCACGAAGGCGCCGTCGAACGAGATGTCCTCGAGATCGAGGCGCAGGGCCTCGCTGATCCGGAGGCCGGCGGCGTACAGCAGCTCCAGGAGGGCCCGGTCGCGCAGCCGCGGGTCGTCGGCAGCGTCCGAGCCGGCAGCCTCGAGGAGCCGGCCGACCTCGCCGACGGTCAGCGTCTCCGGCAGGAGTCGCGGCATCCGCGGCAGGTCGAGGTTGGCCGCGATGTCCCGCGTGATCAGGCCTTCGCCGAAGGCGAACCGGTAGAAGCTCCGAATCGCCGCCGCGCGCCTCCGCAGGCTCGTCGGGGCGAGCCCGGGATCCGCCGCCCGGCCGCGCCGCGTCCGGGCGGCGAGATACCGCTGCGCGACCTCCGGGCCGCCGCTCCAGCCGTCCGCCGTGCCGCGCCCGGCCGCGAAGTCGGCGAGGTCGCTGGCGTAGGCCTTGATGGTGGCGGGCGAGAGCCCGCGCTCCGCCTGGAGGTATGTCAGGTAGTCCGCGATCGCTTCGTCGATCGGCGGCGTGCCGGCCACCGTCGCGATCGTCAGCCGGGCGTCGAGCCGGCGAGCACGGGCCGGCCTCGCCAGGCCTCGGCGGTGTCCAGGAGCTCACGTGCCTGGGCGAGCGCCGCGCTGTTGCCGGGGCCGACCGCGGTCAGGCCGCTGGCGGTCTTGAGGGGCCCATTGGCGTCGGGGCTCGGCGCGCCACCGAGCATCGCCGCGAGCTCGACGATCCGGGCCTCGCGGTCGAGGCGCTCGATGGTCGTGATCGTTCGGCCGTCGCGCTCCGCCTTGGCGATCCGGAAGTGCGCGTCGGCATGGGCCGCGATCTGGGGCAGGTGCGTGACGACGAGCACCTGGTGGTCGCGGCCGAGCGCCCACAGGCTCCGCCCGACCGGGTCCGCGGTTCGGCCGCCGATCCCGGCGTCGACTTCGTCGAAGACGAGCGTCGGCGTGGCGTCGGCCGCCGCGAGCACCTGCTTGACCGCCAGCGCGACCCGCGACAGCTCCCCGCCCGACGCGATCTTCGCGAACGACCGGGCTGGCTCGCCCGGGTTCGGCGCGAAGCGGAAGACCACCTCGTCGGCGCCGGTCGCGTCGAACGCCACGGCGTCGCCATCGAGCTCGATGGCGGCCTCGTCGCTGCCGGCGATCCGACGGCCCACGTCGACACTGAACGTGCCGGCTCGGAAGCCGAGCCCGCGCAGGACGTCGTCAACGGCGATCGCCAGCCGTTCGGCGGCCGCGCGCCGCTGGAGCGAGAGCCGCGAGGCGGCCGCGGCGACCGCTTCGAGCAGCCCGGCGTCCTCGGCCTGGCGCCGTCGCCGCTCGTCATCGAGCCCCTCCAGCCGCTCGAGTTCCGCGGCGGCGTGCTCCGCGTGGGCGAGGACCGCGGCCTCGTCGTCCCCGTAGCGGCGCAGGAGGCCGTACAGGACCGACAGGCGTTCCTCGATCGCGAGGATCGCGGCGGCATCGTGCTCGATCCCATCGGCCAGGCTCCGCGCCTCATGACCGACGTCCTCGAGCTCCGCGCCGAGGCCGGCGAGCCGAGTCGCGATCGCGTCGAATCGCGGATCCAGGCGGGCCAGCCCTCGAGCCTCCTGGATCGCGCCGGCGAGGCGCTCCCGCGCGCCGGTGCCCTCTCCCCCGAGCGCCCGGCGGATCGCGTCCGATCCGCGGCTGATCTGCTCGCCATGGCGGGAGGCCTCGAGCCGCGCCTTGAGCTCGTCGATCTCGCCCTCGTGAAGGCGAGCGCCGCCGATCTCGTCGACCTCGTGTCGGAGCAGCTCGAGCCGCCGGTCGACCTCGCGCGGGTCGGCGACCAGCCCCTCGAGGGCGATCCGGTTCTCGCGCCAGGCCTCGACCGCCGCCGAGACCTCGTGCCGCAGCCCTCGAAGGTCGCCGAAGCTGTCGAGGAGCTCCAGCTGGTGGCCGTCGTCGAGCAGCCGCGACTGCTCGTGCTGGCCGTGGATCTCGACGAGTGGCCCGACGGCCTCGGCGAGGCGCCCGGATGTCACGGTGGCGTCGTCGAGGCGGGCCGTCGAACGGCCGGCGGGACTGACCTCGCGAACGGCGATCAGCGGCTCGGGCAACCGGTCGAACACGGCCTCGACCCGGGCCGCCTCCGCGCCATGCCGGACGAGCGAGGTGTCGGCGCGCGCGCCGAGTGCCAGGCCGAGCGCGTCGATGACGAGGCTCTTCCCGGCGCCGGTCTCGCCGGTGAGCACGTTCAGCCCGGCCTCGAGCGAGAGGCGCAGCCGCTCGATGAGGGCGAGGTCCTGCACGGCGAGCTCGAGGAGCCGGCCGGGACGGTCGCCGCGCGGGCCGGTGTCGGGGTCGTCGCTCACGACGGCAGCAGCTGGGCCTTGTGCCGCAGCAGGTCCCAGAACGGCACGGAGCCGGCGGGCTCGACAAGCCGGATCGGTCGTTCGATCGCCCGGACCTCCACGATGTCGCCGACCGAGAGCGGCAGGTCCTCCCGGCCGTCGATCGAGACGAGCGCCTCGTGGGCATCGACGACGCGGCACGACACGACGACGGACGGCCCGACGACCACCGATCGCAGCGTGGTCAGGTAGCCGGCGATGGGGGTCACGACGAGGTTCCGGGCGGTGGGATCGAGGATCGGGCCGCCCGCCGAGAACGAGTAGCCAGTCGAACCGGTCGGGCTGGCGACCACGAGACCGTCGGCGATGAACGTCGCGAGGTGGCTGGCGTCGATCGAGACCTCGAGCCGGACGACCCGCGCGAGCGAGCCCCGGGCAATGACGACGTCGTTGAGCGCGAGCAGCCGCCCGACGTCGGTCGCGTCGCCATCCGCGCGCTGGATGTGGCCTTCGAGCGCCATTCGGG
>JBKPRF010000309.1:0-5981 GCA_046734475.1 Chloroflexota bacterium | reverse complement strand
GGCTGGCGGCCGGCCGAATGACCCGTCGGCACGCTCGCCGGCCCGTCGCCCTGTCGCTCCTGGTGGTCGTGCTCATCAGCGGCTGCGGCGCCGCCGGGGCGACGCCCGGCGCGACCTCGACGGACGCGTCCGCTCCGACGCAGGCCTCGGCGGCGCCAATCCCGGCCACGACGCCGGCCGCGTCGCCGAGCTCGATCCCGGGCTACGAGGGCTGGTCGATCGTCAGCCCGGAGTCGGTCCAGATCAGCGTCGACGGGACGACGCTGGTCATGCACCTCACCGGCCAGGCGCTGTGGTTCCGCGAGTCGCGCGGCGTTCTCTTCTGGACGCCGACCGACGGCGACTTCCGGATCAGCGCCACGGTCCACGCCGCGCGGTTCTCGGATCCGTCGAAGCCGCCGGGCGGGGACGGCAGCGTGCAGCTGGCCGGGATCATGGCCCGCAAGGACACGTCAACGGAGAACTACGTGTTCATCGTCGTCGGCAGCGACGCCGACGGCCTGTCGGTCGAGACGAAGTCGACGACGGACTCGTCGAGCACCTACGAGGGTCCGGCGTGGCCGAGCGGCGAGGCTGAGCTGAAGCTCTGCCGGATCGGCACCACGTTCACCCTGGCGAAGCGGCCGGTCCGGGCGGCGGGCGCATCGCCCGCCCCGTGGACCGTCGCGGCGACATTCCAGCGGCCCGATCTCGGCGGCGAGCTCGAGGTCGGGCCGAATGTCTACACGAACAGCACGCCCGATCTCGTGGCGCGCTTCGACGACCTGACGATCGAGTCGATCGGTCCGGGCGAGCCCTGCTGATCCGATGTCGCCGGTCGCCCGCGCGATCCATCGGCTGACCGCGGTGGCGTACCTCGGCTTCGGTGCGGTGCTGTTCATCGCGCCGGGCTGGGCGGCCGAGCGGTTCCCGTGGACGATCACGCCGTTCGTCGCGATGACCATCGGCGGCTGGTGCCTCGGGGTCACGACGTTCTCCTGGATCGGCGGCCGGCACGGGCCGCTCGGGGCGGTCCTGCCCGTGCTCGCGTTCGCGTGGCTCTTCGGGCTGAGCGAGCTCGCCGTGATCTGGATCGACAAGCCGGCGTTTCGGCAGGACGCGCCGCTCGCGATCCCATACGTGCTCTCGCTCGCGCTCACGCTCGCGAGCGGCGCCTTCGGGCTGCTCGAGATCTCGCGCCGAGTGCGGGCCGGCGAGCCGCTCCACGGCGCGGGTCCCGAGCGAATCTCGCGGGAGCTGCAAGCGCTCCTGGCCGGCGTTGGTCTCGGGCTCGCGTCGCTCGCCGCCGCCGTCGCGTTCGCGGGCACGGTCGGGCCGGCGACGAGCGGCAAGATCTTCCCGGAGCCGGTCACGCTCTTCACCGTCCGGGCGTTCGGAGCCCTGAACCTCGCGATGGCCGGCGGCGCGCTCGTCGCCGCGGTGGGTGCGAGCCGTACCGCGGCGGCCTGGCTCGCGCTCGCCGCGGTGTTCCTCCTCGGGCCGACCCTGGCCGCAGCCCTGGCCAACCTGAGCGCGTTCGATCTCGCGAACCGGCCGCTCGGCCTCGTCTACGTCGGTGGCTACGCGCTCCTGCTCGCGCTGGCGGCCGGGTTCGGCTGGCAGCATCGGGCGGCGCTGATCTCGGCGGCCATGGCCTCGAGGTAGGCCGGGACAGATGCGACAGCCCCGGGTGACAGCGCCCGGCGGCCGCGCGCGGCCCGGACGGCGAGGGCCTCCACCAGGAGGGGCTGCCACTCGGGCCAGCGCCGGATGACCTCGGCCGCGGCCAGCTGCTTCGGGACGACGTCGTGCCGCTCGACCGCGAGCAGGACCCGCGGCAGGGTCAGCAGCAGGTACGCCTGGAAGCCCGGGCGGCGGTCGGTCTGGGCCATCACGATCAACTCGTTCGCGTTCCGCGCCACCGCGGTCGCGAACTCGCCGGCGGTGATGTCGGGAATCATCTCCCGCGCCGATGGACCGAAGACCGTGACGTCCGCCTCCCGGGCGAGGTACCAGGTCTGCAGCCACGCGTCGGCTTCGTCGTACACCTGGAGCGGCTCGTCGTGGCTGATCGACGCGACGGCTCCGCCCGCGCGGAAGGAGCCCAGCGTCGCTCGCGAGACGTAGGCGATGTCGATCCGATCGGCCCACTCGGGCTCTCGGGCCGCGAGCCGGCGGTGGACGCCGTCGAGCCGCTCGAGATCGAGCGCGGCGGCGTCCGTCTCGGTCGCCACGACCAGGTCGAGATCGCTCGACGCTGCGTCGAATCCGCCCAGCACGGCCGAGCCGTACAGCCAGATCGCTAGGAGGTCGTCGGCGAGGGTTGCCTCGAGGTCGGCGACCAGGGCCGGCAGGATCGCGGCGATCGGCTCCGGGATGTCGGCCATGGCGCCAGTTTGCCTGCCTGTAACGCTCCCGGGCGTACAAGGACGGCATGGTTACGACCGAACGCACCACCGATCAGCCAACCGCGACGAACACGCTCGAAGCCAACAAGGCGGTCGTGCGCCGCTTCGTCACGGAGATCTTCGGCCACCAGAATGTCGACGCGGTCGACGAGCTCGCCGGCGAAGACTTCACGCCCCACACCTGGGGCCCGACGCCGCCGGGGCGGAAGGCCCTCCGCGAGGCGATGCAGCGGGCCGGCGCCGGTGTCACGGAGGCGAGATTCGAGATCCACCACCTCGTCGCCGAGGGCGATCTCGTCGCGGCGCACCTGACATCGAGCGCGATCCACAGCGGCGAGTTCATGGGCCTCAAGCCGACGAACCGCCGCTACTCGATCGACGAGATGCACTTCTTCCGGATCCGCGACGGCCAGGTCGTCGAGCACTGGCACGAGTTCGACAAGGGCGCGCTCCAGCGCCAGCTCTCGGGCGATCCCTCGGCCTGACCCGAGCTAGGCGCTCAGCTCCTGCTCGAGCGGCGTCCGGAACCGGGGCACGAATCGCAGCTCGCCGAGCCATGCGCCGAGGGCCTCGACCTTCGTCTCGATGAGCCGTCGGGCATCAGCGCCGACGTCCTCGAGCAGGTCCCACCGAATCTCGCCTGAGCGGCGCTGGGCCCACGCGCCCACGGGTCGACCATCGACCCAGATCGTGGGCCCGGCGTTGCCGTTCGTATCGAACAGCCGCGGCTTGTGCGGTCCGAGGAACCACTCGCGCTCCTGCCAGCCCATGATCGTGGCATCGAGGGCCGGGAGCAGAGCGACCCATGGCTGGAGTTCGTCGGCGGGGCGCCCGCCCGGTGCATCGCCTCGGCCGTCGAGGTCGTCCGGCAGGACCCAGCCGCGGCCGCCTTCGTCGAGGTCGACCTCGACCGCCCCGATCGCGCCGAGCGCGGCCTTCGACGCGGCCGCGGTCCAGCCGGTCCACCACCGGACGTCGATCGTCGTCGCCGGCCCGTAGGTCCCGAGGTAGGCCCGCACCAGCGCCGCCTGCGCCTCCGCCTTCGGCAGGGTCCGGAGCGATCGCCCGGCCCACGCCTCCGTCGGTGCCCAGCGGTAGAGGCTCGAGACGAGCGAGCCCTTCGGCCGGCCCCGGATGATCCGGCCCTCGGCGGACAGCAGGAAGAGCAGCCGGGTCGAGACGCCGACCGTGCTCTGCCAGTTCTTGCCGACGCCGAACGGGATCTGGGCCCGGAGGCCCTCGACCCGCTTCGTCAGGTCTGTCGCTGTCGCCTCGCCCACGGTCGCGAGGGCCTCGACGGTCTCGGCCTCGACCTTCGCCAGCCACGGTTCGGCCGGCTTCGCGATGCCCGCTTCCTCGATCATCCTGATCAGGCGTGCCCGCTCGCCGGCCGCGATCGCGTCGGTGCACGCCGACTGGATGACCGCGGCGAGGTCCGGCGGAACCACGAACATCGTCCGGCGCATCCCGAGAATCTTCAGGAGCGATCGCTCGTCGTAGAGCGCCTCTTCCATCGTGGCCGTCCGGAAGCCGCGGACGCGGGTCCAGGCCGCGAGGTAGACCGACGTGGGATCGGTGCCATGGAACCCGACGAGGTCGCGAGCAGCCTCCACCACGCTCCCCGCCTGTGACTCGGGCGCCAGGTGGTGGCGACGGGCGACGCGGGCGCGGCGCTCCGAGGTGGTGATCCGTGGGGTGGTCATTGTCGCCACGGTAGCCGGGCAGCCGGACGCGGTCCGATCACGCAGCGTTTACGCGAACGCGTCAGAATCGCTCGACCGGATCGCGCCCCCACGATCCTGCCCAGACCCCCCTTCGTCACGAGGTCGTCATGACGCACGCCGCCACTGCCCAGGGCGTCGAGGATCCCGGCCACAACTGGCACCTCAGCGATCGCCAGCGGTTCGAGATCCTCGGAGCGATTCTCCTCGCCCTCTTCCTGTTCGCCCTCGACCAGACGGTCGTCGGGGTGGCGCTGCCGCGGATCGTCACCGAGCTGAACGGCAACAACCTCTACACGCTGTCGATCACCATCTACCTGCTCACCTCGACGATCACCGGACCGATCTACGGCAAGCTCTCCGACCTGTACGGCCGGCGACCGATCTTCCTGTGGGCGGTCGGGCTCTTCGTGGCGGCCTCGCTCCTCGCCGGGTTCAGCCGGGAGATGTGGCAGTTCGTGCTCGCCCGCGGCCTGCAGGGCCTCGGCGGCGGCGCCGTCTTCCCGATCGCCCTCGCGGTCATCGCCGACCTCTATCCGCCGGAGGAGCGGGCCAAGTACGGCGCGCTCTTCGGGGCGGTCTTCGGCGTCTCGTCGGTGCTCGGCCCGCTCATCGGTGGCGGCCTGACCGACGCCTTCGGCTGGCCCTGGATCTTCTTCGTCAACGTGCCCGTCGGGCTCGTCTCGTTCATCGTCTGCTGGCGGCTCCTGCCCGTCGTCAAGCATCCCGAGGGCGGCCGCAACATCGACTACGTCGGCGCGGCCCTCTTCGCCGCGGCGATCGGGCCCGTGCTCGTCGGCCTGACCAACAAGCAGACCGCGGCCTGGACCGACCCGTGGGTCCTGTGGCCGATCGTGGCCGGGATCGCCGTGCTGTTCGTGTTCCTGCTCTGGGAGCGGCGCGCGGCCGACCCGATCGTCCGCCTCGACCTCTTCCGCAACCGCTACGTGAGCATCTCGGTCGCGTCGATGTTCCTCATGTCCTTCGGGTTCTTCGGCGCGATCGTGTTCCTGCCGCGGTACTTCCAGGTCGTCCGCGAGCTGAGCGCCACGGCATCCGGGTTCAACCTGCTGCCGATGATCTTCGCCCTCATCGTCAGCGCGACCGTGAGCGGCCAGATCGCGGCCCGGACCGGCCGCTACAAGGAGATCATCCTCGGGGCGATGGTCGTCCTCGCGGTCGGCCTGTACCTCCTCACGAATCTCAAGGCCGATAGCGACCTGCCGATCCTGTGGCTGTTCATGGTGGTCACCGGATTCGGCGTCGGACCGTCGTTCGCGGTGTTCACCGCGCTCGTCCAGAACAGCGTCGAGCCGCGCGTCGTCGGCGTCGCCACGGCGAGCCTCACGTTCTTCCAGCAGATCGGCGGGACCATCGGCCTGACGATCGCCGGCACGCTCCTCGCCGACCAGATCACGAAGGAGATCCCGGCCCGCCTCGCCGCGAACCAGGTGCCGCAGCAGCTGGTCGATCAGTTCCAGGCGAACGGCGGCAGCGGCGGCGCCCTGAATCTGACCGGAACAGGCGACCTCGGGACACAGATCCTGGCCCAGGTGCCGGCCCAGTTCCGGGCGTTCGTCGAGCCATTCGTCCCGGCGATCGTCCAGTCGATCCACGAGGCGCTCTCGAACGCGATCGCGTCGACGTTCTGGTTCAGCATCGGCGCCGCGCTCCTGGCGGCGGTCTTCGTGCTCTTCCTGCCGGGCGAGCCGCTCAAGCCGCACGAGATGGCGGGCGCGCGCGAGGAGCTCGAGGCGACTGCCGCGCCGAGCTGAGCGCGGGCTCAGCGCACCTTCGCGCCCCACGTTCGCGCCGCACGCCTTCGCGCCGCACGCCTTCGCGCGGCGCACCTTCGCGCCGCGCACCTTCACGC
>JBKPRF010000308.1:0-9760 GCA_046734475.1 Chloroflexota bacterium | reverse complement strand
CGGCGGGCTGCCACCGCCACCGCCGCCGTTGCAGCGCTGGACGGGCTGGCAGACCTCGGTCGGGGCGAACTTGCCGCCCCAGGTCGCACCGAACGGGTGGAACGAGAAGTTGTAGAAGTACGAGGTCCGGTCGTTGCGGGGACCGCCGGCCACGCCGACGCCCTTGGCCGCCCGGGCCGCCCAGCCCTGGGTGTACGGCTGCCACTCGGGGTGGGCCGACTCGGCCTTGCTGAAGTCGAGGAACGGCGCCTGGACCATCGGCCCGGTGCAGCCGTCGGCCCACAGCATCCCGGTCGCCTGGTCGATGTCGACGAGCGAGTGGAGGTCGTCCCTGCGGTTCGGCACGGTGCCCTTGATGAAGATCTCGTTGACCGTGGCGACGGTGTAGGGCCCGGGCAGGAGGCCGCTGAACGCGTCGACCTTGGCGCTCTCGAGCCCGTCGGGCTGCTTGAAATCGACGATCGGCAGGCCCTGGCTGATCTCGGTCAGGATGCGGGACCACAGTGGCGCAGAGGACGCCAGCGAGAGGGTCTTGTTGTTCGGCGTGGAATCGGAGTTGCCCATCCACACCCCGACGGCGAGCGCCGGCGCGTTGGGATCCTTCGGCGGGGCGAGGTAACCGTATGCCGCGACGTCCTTGTTGTCGTCGGTCGTGCCGGTCTTGTAGGCGGCCGGCCGGCGGCCCTTGCCCTTCTCGAGGATCTGCCACTTGGCCCACGGCGGGTTGACCGATTTGACCGTGTTGCCGTTCAGGATGTTCGTGATGATGTACGCCGCCTGGGGGCTGTTGACCTTCTTGCCCTGCGGCGGCTGCGACCCCGCGACCGGGTAGACGACGTTGCCGGCGTTGTCCCTCACCTCGAGGATCGTCGTCCGCGGCATGAGCACGCCGCCGTTGGCGATCGCGCCGTAGGCGCTGAGCATCTCCGCCGGGTGGGTCTCGAGCGTGCCGATCGACTGCGAGACGACCGGCCCCGTGCCCGGCAGGAAGTCGAGGCCGAAGTCCTGGAAGTGGTCGAAGGCGTGGCCGAGGCCGATCTCGATGCCGGCCTTGATCGACGCGATGTTGAACGAGAACTGGAGGGCCGACCGGAGTCGCACCGGACCGCGCTCGAGGTTGTCATCCTCGCCCGGGGTGAAGGGCTTGCCCTTCGTCCCGAAGTCGGTCACGACGTGCATGAACATCGTCGACGCGGTCAGGGTGTGGTCGTCGATGCCGGTGATGTAGTTGAGGGGCTTGATTGCCGATCCCGGCTGTCGGAACCCGTCATCGAAGACGTCGTACTGCGGCTGGAACTTCTCGTTGCCGCCGGTCTGGTAGTAGCCGGCGCTGCCGCCGACCGCGAGGACCTGGCCGGTCCGGTAGTCGAGGACCCCGCCGGCGTCGTTGAAGATCCGCTTGTCCCTGAGGTTCTGGAGCCAGGTCCAATCGGTCTTCGGGATCTTCAGCGCCGTCCAGACAGGCTTCGGGTCCTTGAGGTGCGTCGTCCGGGCGGCGACGTACAGCCACTTCTCGACCGTCTGCTGCATCGTCCAGTCGAGCGTCGTCGTGACGTGGTACCCGCCCGTGTCCAGCTCTTCGCAGCCCTGGGTCGTCTCGGCGCCGCAGAGGATGCCCGAGAGCTGCTCGCGGACCTGCCATACGAAATGAGGCGCCTTCATCGGCGCCTGGGCCTGGTTGACGAGGATGACCGGCTCGTGCTCTGCCGCGTCGTACTCCTCGATCGTGTGCCTGGCCCCGGACAGCGTGCTGCGGGTCTTCATGAGCTCGAGGACGTTGTTCCGGCGCTGGACGACCGGGGACGTGTCCGGCACGACGAGCTGGGTCTTGCCGGCCGGGCAGTCCTGGCCCTCGGGCGGCGTCACCGAGCACTGGCTGATCGCGTTGCGGACGAGGTCGTACTGGGTCGGTGACTTGGGGATCGCGGCGAGCAGCGCGTCCTGGGCGAGGGTGAGGTCCTTGAGGTCCTTCCCGAAGTAGCCGGTCGCGGCGGCCTTCACGCCGTAGCTCTGATTGCCGTAGAAGTTCTGGTTCAGGTAGGCCTGGATGATCTTCTGCTTGCCGTCTTCGCCCGGGAACGCCTGGGTCAGCCGGATCGACTGGATGATCTCGCGGATCTTGCGGTCATAGACCGAGCCGCTCGTGTCGGGCGGGAGCAGCCGAGCGCGGACGAGCTGCTGGGTGATCGTCGAGCCGCCACGGGGATGGCCCGTGAGGGTGTCGATGGTCGCGGACAGGAAGCCGCCGACGTCGAAGCCGGGGTTCTTCCAGAAGTCCTTGTCCTCGATCGCGGTCGTCGCGTCGACGAGCTCGGGCGGGATGTCCTTGAAGTCGACGAGCGAGCGGTTCAGGTCACCGAAGCTCGCGAGCTGGACCTGGTCGGTCCGATCGAAGACGAGCGTCGGCTCATCGAAGGAGAGATCCGAGAAGGCCTCCGCCGGGTCGGGCAGGCCGTTCGCGTAGTGGGCGTACGCGGCGACAGACGCGACGAACCCGACGCTCCCCAGCACGAGGAAGCTCGAGAACAGGACGACTGGGATCGCGAGAGCGGCGCGGCGCCCGGCGCCACCTCCACGTCCGCGGCGAGCGGCTCCGTTTCGGCGGTGCCGCTGACGCCTCTGGAGGGCGGTCTGCATGCGGCGGCGACGATACCATGGGGCCGTGCGGGACCCCTTCCCACATCGGTCGGCGTGCTGACGCCTCCATTGCAGTCGATGTGACGGCGTTCGACCCCGGTCTCGCCGGTCTCCTGCCCGAGCTGCGCTGGCGAGGCATGTTCCACGCTGCCTCGGACGGCCTCGAGGCGAGGCTCGCGTCGGGCCGGGAGATCAGCGGCTACATCGGCTTCGACCCCTCCGGGCCGTGGCTGCACATCGGCACCCTCGTGCCCATCTTCGGCCTGATCCACCTGCAGCGTCACGGCGGCCGGCCGATCGCCGTGGTCGGCGGCGGGACGGGGATGATCGGCGACCCGTCCGGGACATCCGGCGAGCGGCGGCTGCTCGACCGAGACACGCTCGAGGCGAACGTGGCCTCGATCCGGCAGCAGCTCGAGCGTTTCCTCGACTTCTCCGGCGAGCGCGGGGCCGAGATGGTCAACAACCTCGACTGGCTCGGGCCGCAGGGCCTGCTCGACTGGCTGCGCGACGTCGGCAAGCACTTCACCGTGCCGTACATGCTGGCCAAGGACTCCGTCCAGGTCCGGCTGGAGCGCGGCCTGTCGTTCACCGAGTTCAGCTACATGCTCATCCAGGCGACCGACTTCGCGCACCTCCGGCGGACGAAGGGCGTCGAGCTCCAGATGGGCGGGGCCGACCAGTGGGGCAACATCACCGCCGGCCTCGAGCTCATCCGGCGCCAGGATGCCGAGGCCGCCTTCGCGCTCGCGTACCCGCTGCTCCTCGCGCCCTCGGGCGCGAAGTTCGGCAAGAGCGAGGGCGGCGACACGATCTGGCTCCACCCCGACGCGACCACGCCGTTCGCGTTCTACCAGTACTGGCTCAACACGGACGATCGCGACGTCCCGGTGTACCTGCGCTGGTTCACGACGTTCGAGCCGGACGAGATCGAGGCGCTCGAGGCCGAGCTCGCCTCCCGTCCCGAGGCCAGGGCCGCCCAGCGTCGCCTTGCCGACGACCTGACGACCCGCGTCCACGGCGCCGACGCGGCCCGCGAGGCCAAGGCTGATTCAGCCACGATCTTCGCCTTGGGCTCGGCCGGGACGTCCATTGCGACAGTCGATCAAGCCGCGCGGGAGCGTCTCTTCAGGACGGTCGAAGGGAGCTTCACGCTGGATGCGGCACTGTCGGCGGGCTCGGTCGTGGCCGCCCTCGCGGATCGGGGCGTCCTGCCTTCGCGGGCCGAGGCGCGACGGCTCATCCAGAACGGTGGTCTCACGATCAACGGCGAACGGATCACGGACCCAAACGCGCACATGCCGCCACCCATCGCGGACGAGTGGTGGGAGATCCGCCTCGGCAAGCGCAAGGTCCGCCTCGCGCGACTCTCAAGGAGCTGAGTCGCGGGCCCATTCCCACTGGAATGCGGACACGCTCGAACACGCGGGACCGAGACGCGCTGTCGGGACGTGGGCTGAGCGGGCGAGCGTGGTCGGGCCGCACGTCAGCCTGTGGGGAATGGCGGCCGCGGTCGGCTAGGCGCCGAGCTCCCGGGCGGCCTCGATCAGGCGGTCGTCCTCGGCCTCGTTGCGGACGGTCAGGCGCAGCGACCCGGCGAGCGGATGGCCGGCCGGGAACGTCCGCGGCACGAGCCCACGCTGGAGCATCCCCTCGGCCACCTCGCCGGCGCGGTCGGGCGTGCCGAAGTCGACCAGGAGGAAGTTCGTCACGGACGGGCCAACCCGCCAGCCCGCGTCCGTCAGGGCTGTGGCGAGCCGAGCCCGCTCACGCTCGATCCGGGCGCGTCCCGCCGCGACCGCGCCGTCGTCGAGCAGCATGTCGGCCGCGATCGAGACGGACACCACCGAGACCGAGCCCGGCGGCCGGTACGGCGCCATGGCCGCGATGAGCTCCGGCCGCGCGATCGCGAAGCCGACCCGGAGCCCCGCGAGGGCGTAGACCTTGCTCAGCGTCCGGACCACCACGAGCCCGGCGTACCGTTCCCGGAGCGCCGCCAGCGAGCCGCCGGTGAACTCGGCGTAGGCCTCGTCGAGCACGACGATCGGCGCGATCGACCCGGTGGTCGCGGCATCCGCGAGCAGCTCGTCGAGCAGCGACTCGATCGCGCCGTCGGGCTCGGGCAGCGCGGTCGGGTTGTTCGGGCTGCAGAGCCAGACGAGGTGGGCGCCGCGGGCTGCCGCACGAACAGCCGGCAGGTCGAGCGCGAACCCGTCCTCGCGGGAGAGCCGTGGCACGACGACGACCTCGGCCGGTCGCTGCTCCGTGAGGACCCGGTACATCGCGTACGTCGGCACCGGGATGACCGCTCGCCCGGCGGCCGGGAGGACCGCCTTGGTGACGATGTCGAGGACCTCGTCGGCGCCGGCACCCACGAGGATCTCCTCGGGCCCGACGCCGTACCGCGCTGCCGCAGCGGCGACGAGTCGTGCGTAGTCCGACGGCGGGTATTCCGACAGCGGCCGGTCCACCGGCCCGGCGGCAAGCAGTCGAGACGCCAGCTCGGGCGGTGCAGGGGAGGTGTTGAGGTCGAACCGGGCGACCCGCTCGACGGGCACGCCGTAGCGCCCGGCGACGGCTTCGTTCGTCGCCTCCCAGCTGTAGCCGGGCGGCGCCGTCGGGAGGGCGAACGTCACCGGCGTGACCGCCGGGCGCGAAGGGCTCACGGCCGGCCCGGGGCGGCGACGATCAGCGGCCGGTCAGTGACCGGCGCCGGCCTCGACCGTCTTGCGATGGGCCTCGATGACCTTCTCGGCCACGTGCGACGGCACCTCCTCGTACCGGTCGAGCGTGGACGTGAAGGTGCCCCGGCCCCCGGTGATCGAGCGCAGCTCCGTCGCATACGAGAACAGCTCGGCCTGGGGCACGTTGGCCTGGATGATCTGGAAGCCATCCTGGGTGTCCATGCCGAGGACCCGTCCGCGGCGGCCGTTGAGGTCGCGGTTGACCTCGCCCATGAACTCCTCGGGCACCCGGACCGCGACCGTCATGATCGGCTCGAGGAGCACCGGCTTGGCCTGCAGGACACCTTCCTTCAGGGCCATCGACGCGGCGATCTTGAACGACAGCTCGTTCGAGTCGACCGCGTGGAACGAGCCGTCATAGAGCGTCGCCTTGAAGTCGGACAGCGGATAGCCGGCGAGGACGCCCTCGGCGGCGGTCTCGCGGATGCCCTTCTCGACGCCGGGAAAGAAGTTCTTCGGGACCGAGCCGCCGACGACCCGCTCGGCGAACGCGACGCCGCCCTCGGGGTTCGGCTCGAGCTCGATCCAGACGTCGCCGAACATCCCGTGGCCGCCGGTCTGCTTCTTGTAGCGGCCGTGGACCTGGGTCTTGCCACGGATGGACTCGCGATACGGGACCCGCGGCGGGTGGGTCTTGATCGCCGAGCCGAACTTGCGCTTGAGGCGCTCGATGATCACCGCGGTGTGGGCCTCGCCGATCGTCCGCAGGATCTGCTCGCCGGCGTCGCTCCGCTCGACCCGGGCCGAGGGCTCCTCATCGAGCATCCGCTGGAGGGCCGGGCCCATCTTGTCGAGGTCGGCCTTCGTCTCGGGTTCGATCGCGACGGTGAGGGTCGGCTCCGGGAACTCGAGCGGCGGCAGCGTGAGCGGCTTCTCCTTCGTCGAGAGCGTGTCGCCGGTCACGGTCTCCGCGAGCTTGGCGATCGCGCCGATCTCGCCGGCCTTCAGCTCGCCGATCGGCTCCTGGTCCTTGCCGTGCAGGAGGAGCAGCTGGCCGATCCGCTCGTCGGCCTCGCGCTTCGCGTTCCAGACGTGGGCCTGGGAGTGGAGCGTGCCCGACAGGACGCGCAGGTACGTGAGCCGGCCGACGAAGGGATCGGCCGCGGTCTTGAAGACGCGGACGAGGAGCGGGCCATCCGCGTCGGGTGCGACCTCGACCTCCTTGCCGGCCTTGTCGAGGGCCGTCACGGGACCTTCGTCGGCGGGCGAGGGGAGGTAGCGGACGATCGCGTCGAGGAGCGCCTGGAGGCCGGTCCCGGTCGCTGCGCTGCCGACGAGCACGGGGGCGAGAAGCGACTCCTTGACGCCCTTCCGGAGACAGGCCTCGAGCTCGGGGTCCGTGACCTCCTCGCCCTCGAGGTACTTCATGAGCACCTCGTCGTCGGCCTCGGCGGCCGCCTCGAGAAGCTGGTCGCGCCGCCGGGCGACCTCGTCGGCGAGCTCCGCCGGGACCTCGACCTCGACCTCCTTGCCGCCCTCGGTCGTGTAGGCCTTGCGGTGCACGAGATCGACATAGCCGCTGAACGAGTGGGCGGCGCCGATCGCGATCTGGAGTGGGGCGATCTTGTTGCCGAACGCCGCCCGGAGCGCGTCCAGGGCCCGAGTCGGGTCGGCGTTCTCCTTGTCGCACTTGTTGATGAAGAAGCAGGCCGCCGTGTTCGTGCGGCGGCCGAGCGCGACGGCCTGCTCGAGGCCGGCCTCGACGCCGCCCGTCGCATCGACGACGAACAGCGCGCCGTCCGCGGCGTGGAAGCCGGAGATCATCTCGGCCGTGAAGTCGAGGTAGCCCGGCGTGTCGACGATCGTGATCCGGGTGCCGTCGCTCTCGAATGTCGCGACCGCGAGGCTCAGCGACTCGCGGCGCTTCTGCTCCTCGGGCTCGAAATCGAGATGGGAGCTCCCGTCCTCGACCTTGCCGACACGTCCGACCGCGCCGGACCGGAAGAGGAGCTGTTCGCCGAGCGTCGTCTTGCCGGAGCTCGAGTGGCCCGCCAGGACGACGCTCCGAAGGTGGGGGAGGTCGACGCTCTTCATCGTCATCGGCCGATGCAACCTCGCTGTTTTGGGGGTCCGGCCATCATAGTCCGGGAGGTCGGCCGGTATACTCGCGCCCGATGTCCGGCCACTCCAAATGGTCCACGATCAAGCGCCAGAAGGGCGCCAACGACGCCAAGCGCGGCGCCGTCTTCACCAAGGTCGCCCGCGAGATCATGGTCGCCGCGCGAGCCGGCGGCGGCGATCCCGACGCGAACTTCCGGTTGCGCCTGGCGATGGACAAGGCCCGCTCGGTCAACATGCCCCAGGACAACATCAAGCGGGCGATCGAGAAAGCGACCGGCGGCGGCGAGGCCGACCAGTTCGAGGAGATCGTGTACGAGGGCTACGGCCCCGGCGGCGTGGCGGTCCTCGTCGAGGCGGCGACCGACAACCGCAACCGCACCGCGGCCGACGTCCGCTCGATCTTCACGAAGGCCGGCGGCCAGCTGGCCGGCTCCGGCGCCGTCGCCTGGCAGTTCGAGCCGCGGGGGCTGATCACGGTCCCGGCCTCGTCGTCGGACGCCGACGACGTCGCGCTCGCGGCGATCGATGCCGGCGCCGACGACGTCGACACGAGCGACGCCGAGCGGGTGGAGGTCTATACCTCCCCGGGCGAGCTCGAGCGGGTCCGCAAGGCCCTCGACACGGCCGGGATTCCGATCGAATCGGCCGAGAGCGCGATGGTCGCCAAGCAGCAGGTGGCCGTCGACGAGAGCCGGGCTCGCCAGAATCTCCGGCTGGTGGAGATGCTGGAAGAGCTCGACGACGTCCAGCGCGTGACGGCGAACTTCGAGATTCCCGAGGAGCTGTTCGCCGAGGTCGCCGGGTGACCCTGGCGCCCCGGGTCGCGAGGCGCCTCCGATGATCGTCCTCGGCATCGATCCGGGCACGGCCGCGCTCGGCTACGGGATCGTCGAGCGGACCGGCAGCCGCCTGCGGATGGTCGACACCGGCGTGCTCGAGACGTCGGCTCGGGACGCTCTGCCACAGCGGCTCCTCGCGATCCACGCGCACCTGGTCGATCTCATCGAGCTCCACGGGCCCCAGCTCCTGGCGGTCGAGCGGCTCTTCTTCTCGAAGAACGCCCAGACCGCGTTCGCGGTCGGGCAAGCGCGGGGGGTGGTCCTGCTCGCGGGCGCGGCCGCGGGCCTGCCGGTGCGCGAGGCGACGCCCAGCGAGGTGAAGATCGCGGTCACCGGCTACGGCGCAGCGGACAAGGAGCAGGTCGGCCGGATGGTGGCCACGGTCCTGGGGCTGAAGGCGCCGCCCCGGCCGGATGACGCCGCGGACGCACTGGCCGTGGCGATCTGGGCGGCGAACGCCGAGCGCGACGTGAACGGCAACGGCCACGCCAACGGCAATGGCCACGGCACCACGCGGACCGGCGTCCTCGACCTGTCGTCGGTGGCGCCCGCCGCCGGCGAGAGCTCCTACGAGCGCGCCGTGCGCGAGGCCCTGGCCCGCGAGAAGTCCGGCAAGCGGTGATCGCCTCGCTCGACGGCGTCGTCGGGGCGGTCGCCATCGATTCGCTCGTCGTCGAGGTCGGCGGGATCGGCTATCGGGTCTTCGCATCGCCATCGGTGCTCGCCGCGGCGGCACCGGCCTCGCGGGTCAAGCTCTTCACCCACCACGTCGTCCGCGAGGACGCCCAGCAGCTGTTCGGCTTCCGGACGGTCGAGGAGCTCGGGTTCTTCGGGCTGTTGCTCACCGTGACCGGCGTCGGGCCCAAGGTCGCGATGGCGATCGTCGGCTCGCGCCCGACCGCCGAGCTCCAGCTTGCGATCATGCAGCAGGACATGGCCGTCCTCGTGGCCATCCCGGGGATCGGCAAGAAGCTCGCCGAGCGGGTCATCTTCGAGCTCAAGGAGAAGGTTGCCGCGGCTGGTCTCGCAGCCGGGGTGGCGGCGGGTGGAGCGCCGTTGCCGGGCCTTGCCGCAGGCTCCGAGGACGAGGTCGTCGGCGCCCTGCAGGCCCTCGGCTACTCGCTTGCCGAGGCCCGCGACGCGGCCCGGATGGCGATGCGCTCGACCGACGCCGGCGTCTCGCTCGAGGAACGCGTCAAGGGCGCCCTCCGCCTCCTCGCCCGCGACTGATCCTCGGGATCGATCCGCCGCCGTGAACGATTCGGCCGGCCCGAATCGTCAGGTGGGCGGAGGTGCGGGAACGGACCTGACGATCGACGGCCCACGGAGCACCGGACTCGAGACGGCGACGCCCGACGAGCGCGGGGCCGACGCCCGTGCCCGCCAGTTCCGGCGGCTCGTCGACGGCGCGCTGGACGCCGCGTATCTGAGGGCGTCCGTGATCCTCGGTGACCGGTTCGAGGCGGAGGACGCCGTCCA
>JBKPRF010000307.1:0-3928 GCA_046734475.1 Chloroflexota bacterium | reverse complement strand
CTTCCTGACCGACCACTCCAAGGAGATGACGGCCTTCACGGTCCACAGTGCGAACCAGTACCGCGAGCTCGGCGTCTACCACGAGTGCGGCGGGATCGAGGTCGCCCGCACGCGCGAGCGGATGCAGGAGCTGACGAGGCGGATGAGCTCGTCGCTCGCCTGGGGCATCGAGGGGGTCCGCCTCCTGACGCCGGACGAGGTCAAGGCGATGGTCCCGTTCATCGACGAGACCGTTATCCTCGGCGGCTTCTACACGCCGGGCGTCGGTGTCGTCGACTCGCTCCAGGCCGGCACGCTCATGCGCCAGGCAGCCCGCGACATGGGTGCCCTGACGATCGCGGCGGGTACCGAGGTCACCGGCATCGACGTCGTCGATGGCCACGTCCGCGGGGTGAAGACCGACCAGGGCGACATCGCGGCGGACACCGTCGTGATCGCCTGTGGCGTTTGGAGCCCGCGGATCGCCGCGATGGCCGGCACGTCGATCCCGCTCACCCCGGCGGTCCACCAGATGATGGACATCGGGCCGGTGCCGCAGTTCCTCGACGCGAAGACCGAGGTCGACTACCCGATCGTCCGCGACGTCGACACGAACATGTACGAGCGCCAGCACGGCACCGGCTTCGAGATCGGGTCGTACGCCCACCGGGCGATCCTGATGGACGCGGACGACATCCCGTCGATCGCCGCATCTGCCCTCAGCCCGACGCAGCTGCCGTTCACCAAGGAGGACTTCGACCCGCAGCTCGAGGACGCCCTCGAGATGTTCCCCGACATCGTCGGCGACGAGTCGGTCGGCGTGAAGCTCGCGATCAACGGCCTCCTGTCGCTCACCCCCGACGGCAACCCGATCATCGGCGAGACGCCCGAGGTGAAGGGGCTGTGGTCCGTCGCTGCCATCTGGATCAAGGAGGCGCCGGGCATCGCCAAGTGCGTCGCCGAATGGATGACGCACGGCACGCCGGAGATCGATCCCCACGGCTCGGACATCGCCCGGTTCTACGAGCACCACAAGACGCGCCAGCACATCGAGGCCCGGACGACCGAGGGCTACAACAAGACCTACGGCATCGTCCACCCGATGGAGCAGTGGGCCTCGAACCGGGAGATCCGCCTCTCGCCGTTCTACGAGCGCGAGAAGGAGCTCGGGGCGACCTTCTTCGAGGCCGCGGGCTGGGAGCGCCCGTTCTGGTACGGCACGAACGAGCGCCTCCTCGCCGAGTACGGCGACCGGGTCATGCCGCGTGAAGCGGAGTGGGAATCGCGCTGGTGGTCGCCGATCATCAACGCCGAGCACCTGGCGATGCGCGACCGCGTCGCGATGTTCGACCTGTCGGCGTTCGCGATCTTCGACGTCACCGGCCCTGGGGCGTCCGCGTACCTCGAGCGGCTCGCCGTGAACAAGGTCGACGTCACGCCGGGCCGGACCATCTACACGCCGATCCTCAACGACGCCGGCGGGATCCTCATGGACCTGACGATCATGCGGCTCGCCCACGACCGCTTCCGGGTCGTGACCGGCGGCGGCATGGGCATGCGCGACAAGAAGCTGTTCGTCGACGCGCTGCCGTCGGACGGGTCCGCGCAGCTCCACGACGCGACGAACCAGTGGACCACGATCGGGCTGTGGGGCCCGCGGTCGCGCGACGTCCTGGCCGCGGTCACCGACGCCGACGTCAGCCACGCCGGCTTCCCCTTCCTGACGTCGAAGACGGTCGACATCAACGGCGTGCGAACGCTCGCGTCGCGGATCAGCTACGTCGGCGAGCTCGGCTGGGAGCTCTACATCCCGATGGAGGAGGGCCTTCGGGTCTGGGACGCGCTCTGGAAGGCCGGCCAGGACCACGGCATCGTCGCGGCGGGGATCGGCACCTACGCGGTCACGGCCCGGCTCGAGAAGGGCTACCGCGCCCACGGGGCAGAGCTCGAGCTCGACTTCAACCTCGTCGAGGCCGGGATGGCCCGGCCGACCGTGAAGGATGCCGACTTCGTCGGGAAGGCGGCCTACCTCGAGCAGCGCTCGACGGCGCCCGCGGCGGTCCTCTGCACGCTGACCGTCGACGACCCGACGTCGTCGACGGGCGTGAAGCGCTACATGCTCGGCCGCGAGCCGATCCTGTCGGTCGACGGCGAGCCGCTCATCGACGCGAAGGGCCGCCGGTCGTACGTGACGTCGGCGGGCTCCGGCCCGTCCGTGGGCAGCCACCTGCTCATGGCCTACCTGCCGCCGGACGCCG
Organism: Chloroflexota bacterium; assembly: GCA_046734475.1. Classification (GTDB taxonomy): domain Bacteria; phylum Chloroflexota; class Limnocylindria; order Limnocylindrales; family CSP1-4; genus UBA5189. The sequence continues at coordinate 1,691 of JBKPRF010000307.1, read as the reverse complement.
CGAAGGTCGGCAACCACCTGCTCGTCGAGTACCTCGGCGAGCGCTATCCCGTGACCGTCGCCGTCGCGGGCTCGACCCCGCTCTTCGACCCGGACAACGCCCGGATCCGATCCTGATGAGCGGCGGCGCAGTCGCGTGAATGTCCTCGTCTGCGTCAAGCGCGTGCCCCAGACGGGCGGTCGGATCGTGCTGACGACCGACGGGCAGGCGATCGACACGCGGTTCCTCGGCTTCACGATCAGCCCCCACGAGGAGTGCGGCGTGGAGGAGGCGGTCCGGATCGTGGAGCGCGACGGTGGCCCCTCGGCGGTGCTCACCCTCGGGCCGCCCGAGGCCGAGGACCAGCTTCGGGACGCGATGGCCCTCGGGATCGACCGGGCGATCCTGCTCGAGACCGACGGACGCGAGTGGGACCCGGTCTCCACCGCGGCCGCGATCGCCGAGGCGATCGAGGCCCAGGAAGCGGCGAACGGCCGGTTCGATCTCATCGTCTTCGGCAACGAGGCCGCGGACACCGGCGACTTCCAGGTCGGCGTGCGCGTCGCAGTCGCGCTCGGCCGGCCGATCGTCAGCGGGATCAAGGGCCTGACGTTTCGCGATGGGCTCGCGGTGGCGCGGCGCGAGGCGCCCGGCGGCGGCTGGGAGACGTACGAGCTGCCATTGCCCGCGATCGTGGGGGTCAAGGAGGGCCTCAATCTCCCGCGCTACCCGTCCGTCCCGGGGCGGCTCCGTGCGAAGAAGAAGGAGGTCGAACGGGTCGCGCTCGGCGCCTCGCCCGCCGGCGCGACGGGGCTGGGTGCGGGCGAGGACGCGGCGTTGTCGCCGTCCGACGGCCACCGGCAGATCCCGGGGCCCACGATGCACCTCCTACGCCTGCCCGACGAGGAGCACACCGCCGCCGACGTGGTCGGCCGCGGGGCCGAGGCGGCGCCGGCGGTCGTCGATCTCCTCGAGAAGATCGGGGTCCTGGGCCGATGAGCGCTAGCGTCCTCGTCTACGTCGAGCACGCCGGCGGCGTCGTCGACGGGCTGTCCCTCGAGGCTCTCGCTTTCGCCCGCGACCTGGCAGCCTCGCTCGGCGGCGCGGTCGAGGCGGTCGCGGTCGGGCCTGGCGCGGGCCAGACGGCCGCGACGCTGGGGGCGCACGGCGTCGCGACCGTCCACGCGGTCGACCAGCCGGAGCTGGGCACATTCGCGCCTGCCGCGCATGCGGCTGTCCTGGGGTTCGGGATCACCGCACGCGCGCCGGCCGCGATCGTCGCGCCGGGCAGCGAGCGCGGCAACGAGGTGCTCGCCCACGTGGCGGCCCGGCAGGGGCTGCCCATGGCGGCGAATGTCCTCTCGGTCCAGGTCGCGGCCGACCGGCCCTGGAAGCTGAGTCGCCAACGCTGGGCGGGCAGCCTCATCGAGGACGCGCTGCTCGGGGCGCCGCTCAAGCTCCTGTCGGTCGCGCCGCACGCGGTCCGGCCGCAGCAGGTCGCTCCGGGGACGGCGGCGGCGCTCATCTCCGTGCCGGTGCCGATCGAAGCGGCAGACCTCGTCGTGCGGGTTGTCGGAACCGAGCCGCGGACCGGCGGCGGTGTCTCGCTCACCGACGCGAAGGTCGTCGTCGGTGGGGGCCGCGGCGTCGGTTCGGCGGAGGGCTTCGCGAAGCTCGAGGAGCTCGCGGCTCTCCTGGGCGGTGCCGTGGGC
>JBKPRF010000306.1:0-2923 GCA_046734475.1 Chloroflexota bacterium | reverse complement strand
GCGGACGCGGTTCGCCGCCCTCCTCGACCGGCTCGGCATCCCCCAGCCCGAGGGCGGCATGGCCCATTCCGTCGAGGAGGCGCTGACCCTCGCCGATCGGATCGGCTATCCCGTGATCGTCCGGCCGAGCTTCGTCATCGGCGGCCTGGCGATCGACTTCTGCTACTCCCCCGAGGACCTCGTCCGGCAGCTCGCCGCGGCGACGGTGGTCGACCCCGATCGGCCGGTCCGGATCGACCGCTATCTCGAGGGCATCGAGGTCGACGTCGATGCGATCTCGGACGGTGAGACGGTGCTGATCCCCGGGCTCCTCGAGCACGTCGAGCGAGCCGGCGTCCACTCGGGCGACTCGGTCGGCCTCTTTCCGCCACAGACCGTCGGCGAGGCCGACCAGGACCTCATCGTCCGGACGATGGGCCGGATCGTGCGAGCGCTCGGGGCGCGGGGCCTCGTCAACGCCCAGTTCATCGTCCGCGAGGACGGCGTCTACCTCATCGAGGTCAACCCGCGGGCGTCGCGGACGGTCCCGTTCCTATCCAAGGTGACAGGCGTCCCGATGGTCGAGCTGGCCGTCCGGATCGCGCTCGGCGAGCGCCTCGCGGATCTGGGCTGGGCCGACGGGCTTCTCGAGCCGCCGCCGTTCGTCGCGGTCAAGGCGCCCGCGTTCTCGACGGCGAAGCTCCGCGGCGTCGATCCCAGCGTCGGGCCGTTCATGCAGTCGACCGGCGAGGTCATCGGGATCCATCGCGACCCGCGCGTCGCGCTGGCCAAGGCCCTCCGTGGCGCGGCCCTCGTGCCGCCTCGGCCGCGGCTCGGTCCGGACGACCCGGCGCCGGTCGCGCTGCTCTCGATCGCCGACCGCGACAAGGCCAACCTGCCACGCCTCGCGACCGCACTCGGTCGAGCCGGCTACCGGCTGGCCGCCACCGAAGGCACGCGGGCGACGCTCGCCGCGGTGGGTCTCGAGGCCGAGCTCGTCGCCCGGATCGCCGACCCCGAGGCGGACCCGGCGACCGGGCCGCGCGACATGATCGGCATCATCGGCTCGGGTCGCGTCCGGCTCGTCGTGAACACCCCGACCCCGCGCTCCGGGCCCGTTCGCGACGCGGCCGAGATCCGCCACGCCGCGATCGCCGAGGGCGTCCTGTGCCTCACCGCCATGGAGACCGCCATCGCGGCCGCCGAGGCCCTCGATCCGGACGTCGTCGACCGCATCGCCGAGGTCCGCTCGCTGCAGGGGTGGCTCGATCTGACGGGCGCCGGCATCGATCGCGTGGGACCGCGAACCTAGCCGGCCTTCGTCCGGAGGTCAGGCGGCGGCGACGTGCTCGCAGGTGCCCTGGCAGCTTGAGGCTGCCAGGGCCGCCTTCGGGGCCGGCGCGGCGGAGTGCCCGCTGACGTCGGCGACCATCGACCGCCTGACGGCTGGGGAGCGCCTGCCGCGCATCGAATCGGTCAGGCCGACCGTGTCGAACTGCTCGATCGTCGGTGCTGTCGCGGCCGAGGCGGCGAGTCGCTGCTCGGCGGCCTCCGCCAGGAGGTTCCGGCGGCGGTCGTCTGTCACGAACTTCTGGATGTACGCGTTGGGGATGATCATCGGAGATCTCCGTTCTCGAACTTCATCTGATGAGTGTTAGAGGGTTGTCTAATCATTGGTCGCCCTCCTTCGGGATCGCGGGCTCGTCATGGGCGCCTCAGCCGACCAGGAAGCTGGTCAGGTCGTTCAGGGCTTCCTGAACCCGCTCGCGGCGGAGGCTGTAGTAGACGGCCGAGCCGGCCTGGACCGCGGTCACGAGACCGGCGGCGCGGAGCTGGGCCATGTGATGGCTGACGGTGGGCTTGCTGAGGTCGAGCTGCTCGGCGAGCTCCGTCCCGAACAGGTCCTTGTCGGCCAGGGCCTTCAGGATGCGGAGCCGAGTCGCGTCTCCCAGCGCTCGGTGAACGCGCAGGACTGACGCGGGCGGGGCCAGGGGATCGACGTCGAACGCGGCGTCGGCGACCGGGTAGCCGGAGAACCGCCAGCCCTTCCCGGCGAAGAGGTAGTTGAATGGCCGCGCGAAGTACGACGGCGCGAGGATGACGCGCTCGATCGCCGGGTCGGGAACGATCCGGATCCCGCCGGTCGTCTTCTCGACGAGCTCGATCTCGGCCAGGCTCGCTCGGTCCGCGGCGCGGAGGTCGTAGTCGCGCTGAATAATTCCGGCCACTCGATCCTCGATCGGCCGGAAGATCGGGGCCCAGGCGGCCATCACGTCGACGATCTCATCGTGGGCTGTCTCCGGGTCGTCGAGCAGCTTCCCGAGCTTCTCCGCCTTCGAGCCCTTGAGGCGCGCCTTGACGGCGGCGATGGCCTTGCGATTGCCCTCGAGTGCCTGCTCGACCTCGTTCGTGTCGGCCCCGGGCTCGTCGAGGAGCATGCGGAACATCTGCACGGGTGACGCGCCGCGGAGGGCCTCGACCACCTCGCCGGACGTCCGGACATCGGTGCGCTCGACGAGGTACCCGCCGACGTGGACCAGCGAGTCGGCATTGTGATCTCGGCCAAGGTAGGCGCGGATGCTCTCGGGCAGCTCGGCTTTCGCATCCGCGAGCCACGCCCGGTCCGCTGCAGGCAGATCCTCCCCGCCGCTGTCATTCGCGAGCGAGAAGATGAGATCGAAGGCAGGGCGAACGTCCCACTCGATGCGGAACGATGGCGAGCCGCCGGTGAAATCGCGGACGGGAGGTCGAGACGGCCGCGCGCCGGGTCGGGGACCGGTGCTCGCCGATCGACTCGCCATTGTTCCAGAACCTCCTGACAACTGTTAGATGCATGTCTAACACCCCGACTGGCCGGTGTCAAGCTGCTCGAGCGCGCAGCCGGGCTATCCTCGGGTGGTGACCGCCAGGCGAGCCGTCGTTCCGGAGCGCTGCAACATCGGGC
>JBKPRF010000305.1:0-2785 GCA_046734475.1 Chloroflexota bacterium | reverse complement strand
CCTCTACGACGCTTCACCGCGATCGGATCCCGCGGCAGCCGTCGGACCGAGAACCCTACCGCCTCAGCGCCGCGGACGGGTCCGGGCGGCGATCCTGGCGAGCGCGCCTTCCCAGCCCGGATCGAAGGGCCGCCCCGGCTCGACGAGGTCGACCGCCACGGGAGCGTGATCCGAGGGGATCGGCGGGCCCTTCCGCGCCTCGCGGTCGATCTCGGCCCAGATGACCTCCTGGGCCACGGGGGCGGTGGCCAGGAGCAGGTCCAGGCGCATCCCCTCGTTGCGGTGGAACATCCCGGCCCGGTAGTCCCACCACGAGAACCGGCCGGTCGCGGGCTGGACGAGCCGGTACGCGTCGACGAGGCCCCACTCCTTGAGCGACGCCAGGGCCGCCCGCTCGGGTGGCGAGACGTGCGTCCCGCCGTGGGCCCGAGCCTCACTCCAGACGTCGATCGGCGTCGGGGTCACGTTGTAGTCGCCGCCGAGCACGAGCCGCTCGCCCGGATCGCGGGTCTCGTCGAGCCAGCGCCGGAGGCGTTCGAACCAGCGGAGCTTGCCGTCGTAGAACGGCGAACCGACGACCCGGCCATTCGGGGCGTAGAGGCTGGTCACCCGCGTGGCCGGGACGCCATCGCCCTCGACGACGATCGAGAGCATCCGGGCCTCGTCGAACGGGTTGAAGTCCTCCTCGGCGAAGTCCGTCGCCGCGCCCGGGCCGCTGTCACGGACGGGCCCGTCGCCGAAGTTCGTGATCGGGTCGCTCGCCTCGAGGCCATGCCGGAGCGCGACCGCCACGCCATTCCAGCGACCCTCGCCGTGATGGACGAGGCGGTAGCCGAGCATCTCGAACGCCATGTCCGGGGCGTCCGCGTCGGCGAGCTTCGTCTCCTGCATGAGCAGGACGTCGGGCGCGGCCCGCTCGAGCCACTTCTCGACGGCCTCCATCCGGGCCTTGAGCGAGTTGACGTTCCAGGTCGCGATGCGCATGGCTCAGGCGGGTCGCGCGATCAGCGGCCTCGCATCTCCGCGACACTCATCCGCTCGGCCATCTCGCTGCCGTCGGCATGCTCCTCGAACGGCAGGTTCAACGCCTGGAACGCATCGCGGGTCTTCCCGGCGTCGGAGGTCGTGAGCATCAGGGCGCCCTCGGTGTCCTCGGCGACCCCGACGATGCCGGTGATGTTCACGCCGCGCTCGGCCAGCGCGGCGGCGACTCGCGCGAGCGATCCCGGGCGGTCCTCGAGCTGGACGGTGAACCAGATCATCGGGCGTCCTCCTGGCCGCTCGATGGTAGCCCGGCGCCCCTGCCCGGTGCTCCCTGCCCGGCGCTGTCTGCCCGGTACGCTTCGGCCGTGGCGCCGCCGCTCATCCAGATCTTCGGCCGCGACGACGATCGCGCCACCCGCGCCGCCATCCGGTTCTTCAAGGAGCGCCGACTCACGGCCCAGGTCATCGACCTCCGGCGCAAGCCGATCGCCGCGGGCGAGCTGCGACGCTTCGTCGACCGCCTCGGCGCCCGCGCCCTCGCCGACACCGACGGCCGGGCCTGGCACGACGCCGGCATCGGCTACCTCTCGATGACCGACGCCGACCTCGCCGCCCGCCTCCTTGCCGACCAGCGCCTGCTCCGCCTGCCCCTCATCCGCATCGGCGACGCCGTCGCCGCCGGCCCCGACGAGGCGGCCTGGCGCCGCGCCCTCACCGAGGCCACGTAACCGCCAGGAGAGTGCCCAGCGCGACCATCGGCCTGTGGATCCGATATGGCTGGCTCGGACCATTCGCGCGATCCGCATCCGGAAGGATCTGACACAACGGGAGCTTGCCGCCGCCGCGGGCGTATCGCGCCAGTTCGTCTCGGATCTGGAGTGCGGGCGCCTTCGCGGCGCGACGTTCGATCGGACCGAGCGGGTGTCTCGAGCGCTCGGCGCAGAGCTCGACGTTCGCGTGCGTTGGCGTGGTGAAGCCGCTGACCGTTTGCTCGATGAGTCTCACGCCGACCTCGTCGCCGAGACGGTCCGGCTGCTACGGGAGAATGGGTGGGAGACGGCTGTCGAAGCGACCTTCAATGACTTCGGGGAACGTGGCTCGGTCGACGTCCTCGGTTGGCGGGAGGCGTCACGTTCGCTTCTGGTCGTGGAAGACAAGTCGATCGTCGCCGATGCCCAGGGGACGCTCATTCCACTCGACCGCAAGGTCCGGCTTGGCCCGACGATCGCCGCGCAGCACGGCTGGAGGCCGGAGTCGACATCTCGCCTCCTGCTCCTCTGGGACAGCTCGACCAACCGGCGGCGGATCACCCGGCTCGCGGCGATCTTCGATACGGCGTTTCCCGTCCGCGGCTCCGCAGTTCGGCGCTGGCTGCGACGGCCGGTCGGCGCAATATCCGGGCTGCTGTTTCTGTCACATGCCACAGGTGGCGGCGCGAGACGGCGAGCCACTGGCCGCTTCGCCGTCCGACATGCCCGCAACGGCGCAGTTGCTGCCAAATGAGGCGGTGGGGCGACATGTGACCCGGACATGCGCCTGTCGAAGGTCCAACAGCCTCGTGGCCACCCGCGCGTCTGATCTCGTGCCGCTGCCAGTGGCATTTGCGAGGAATCGATGGCCTCCCAGGCCACGAACGGGGCCGCGGGCTCGGCAGCCGAAATCAGCGCGGGCGGCGGAGGGCGCGCGAGGCGTACACGCCGACGCCGGCGATCATCGCGGCGCCGATGGCGGTCCAGCGGAGGTCGCCGATCATGAAGCTGTGGCCGATCGGCGCACCGAGGCCCTGGGCGAAGAACACGAG
>JBKPRF010000304.1:0-10640 GCA_046734475.1 Chloroflexota bacterium | reverse complement strand
CCATCGACGAGGGCCGCCAGCCGCTCGCGCTCGATCGGGCCATCCAGGCGCGCGGACGCGACGTGACCGTCGAGGGCGACGCGCAGGCCGATGCCGCTCAGCTCCTCGGCGACGTTCTGGTGGATGAAGCTGTTCGCGAATCGGGTGAGGGCGAGGCTCCCCGAGCGGACTTCGACCTCCGCCTCGGCGCCCGTCGATCGCGCTCGGACCAGATCGAGCACCTGGCCCGCGACATCCGCGGCCGTGGTCTCGGGCAGCGTCGTCACCCGCGAACCCCGACGCGCACGCCGCGGAAGCGTGCCGGCACCGCCGGGTGGCCGGTGTGGCCAACCTGGAGCGGCTGGCCCTTGCCGCAGTTCGGCGTGCCCCAGAACGTCCACTCCTCCCGGTTCCCGAGCATGTCCATCGAGCCCCAGAACCGCGGGCTGATGCCGGTGTATGTCGGGTTGCGCAGCATCCGACCGCGCTTCCCACCCTTGATCTCCCAGCCGATCTCGCAGCCGAACTGGAAGTTCAACCGGCGGTCGTCGATCGACCAGCTGCGGTTCGTGTCCATGAGGATCCCGTCGTCGGTCGCCGCGATCATCGACTCGAGGCTGTCATTGCCGGGAAGCAGCCCGACGTTCGTCATCCGGACCATCGGGATGCGGTTGAAGCCGTCCGCCCGGACGGCGCCGCCCGAAGGAATCCCGGCGAGCGCCGCGGAGTCGCGGCCCGACAGGACGCCGACCCACGTCCCTTCGCGGACGATGTCGACCGGGTGGGCCGGCGTGCCCTCATCGTCGAAGCCGAAGCTGCCGAGCGAGCCCTCGAGGGTGGCGTCGGCCGTGATGTTCATGAGCTCTGAGCCGAATCGAAGTGAGCCCATCTGGGCAAGGTCGAGCCAGCTCGTCCCGGCGAACGCCGCCTCCCAGCCGAGGATCCGGTCGAGCTCGACGGCATGGCCCACCGACTCGTGGATCTGGAGGGCCATCTGCTCCGAGCCGAGGATCAGGTCGGTCCCGTCCAGCGACGGGCACGGAGGCGCGGCCAGGAGCGCCCGCGCCTCCTCGGCGATCCGCGCCGCGTTTCCGGGAAGATCGAGACCCCGGACCAGCTCCCAGCCGCGGGTGCCGTACTGGCCGCGGATCCCGGGATAGCTCCGGCGCTGCGTCTCCGCCTCGCCGACGGCCGTGGCGTCCATCGCCGCGCCGCATTCGCGGATGTGCTGCTCGATCCGGTGGCCCTCGCTGCTCACGAACCACTTCCGCGTCTCCCAGACGTGGGTGCTCGCGTGGGCCACGTCCGCGCCGTGGGCCTGCATCGTCGACGTCACGTTCTCGAGGAGGCTCGCCTTGTCGCCGAGCGGGACGCTCCAGGGATCCTCTTCGCACGGGCTCGACCAAGTCGCCACGCTCGGGTCGACCGGCGCGAGCTCGAGCTCCCGGCCCGGCACCATGGCCGAAGCACGCGCGACCTGCGCGGCAGCCTCGCCGGCGGCCCGTGCGGCCGCGAGGCTCGCATCGGGGATCGCGAAGAAGCCCCACGAGCTGCCGATGAGGGCGCGAACCCCGACGCCCGTCCGTTCGCTCCGATCGACGCTCTCGACGACGCCGTTCCGGGCGTCGATGACCTCGGCCCGCGCGTCCATCGCTCGAGCGTCGGCGTAGCGGGCGCCCGCGTTCAGGGCCGCTTCGACGCCCGCGCTCGCGATGTCATCCACGACCCGATCCTATGACCGGTCGGCCGAGCGCGCAGAGCGGCCGTCAGGCCTGGGCGATGACCCCGAGCGCGACGCGGAAGCCCTCGCGGCGCTGGCTCAGCGACATGAGCGTGCCCTGGCCGACCGGGGGCTCATCGGGGAACCACTTGACCCATTCCTCGTTGAACGTGTCGAACTCGGTCGAATCCTTGAGCGACCAGTTCGCCCAGACGACCTTCTCGAGCGACGAGCCGGCGGCCTCGAGCGTCGCCTTGAGGTTGGTCATGCATTGGCGGGTCTGCTCCTTGACCCCACCCGCGACGACCTGGCGCGACTCCGGATCGACCGGCCCGACCGCCGAGATATAGACCATGCCGCCCGCCGTCACCGACTTGCCGAGGCCGATCTTCGCGGCCCGGACCGCGGCAGCGGCGGTCGACTCGAATGACTGGAACCGCGTCTTGCCCTTCGGGATCGGCTTGGCCGGGTCGATCGGCGGGATCCCGAAGTCGCCCGGCGGCAGCTCGATGCCGTTGGCCTTGAAGATGCCCATGAACGTCGGCCGGATCCCGGTCGGCTTGAGCTCGCCGAGAACCTTGCCGTCGACGAACCCGGTCTGCTCGAAGGCGAAGATGTCCTGGGTCAGGATCTCGTCGTCCTCGATCCCGTAGACCTCGGTGATGTTCACGATCCTGCGGGAGCCGTCGCGGAGGCGGGCGGTGTGGACGATGAGGTCGACGGCCGAGGCGATCTGCTCGCGGATCGCCCGCAGCGGCAACTCGTAGCCGGTCATGAGGATCATCGTCTCGAGCCGTCGGAGCATGTCGCGGGTCGTGTTGGCGTGGCCGGTCGAGAGCGAGCCGTCGTTGCCGGTCGTCATGGCCTGGATCATGTCGAGCGCCTCGCCGGCACGGCACTCGCCGACGACGATCCGCTCCGGTCGCATGTGGAGGGCGTTCTTCAGCAGGTCGCGGATCGTGATCTCACCGGCGCCCTCGATGTTGGGCGGGCGGGCCTCCAAGGTGACGACGTGCTCCTGGTTCAGCTGGAGCTCGGCCGCGTCCTCGATCGTGATGATCCGATCGCCCTCCGGGATGAACGACGAGATGACGTTGAGGGTCGTCGTCTTGCCCGAGCCGGTGCCGCCCGAGACGAAGATGTTGAGGCGGGCCTCGACGCAGGCCTTGAGGAACTGGAAGGTCTCGGCGCTGGCGGTCCCGAAGCGGATGAGGTCATCGACCGTGTACGGCGTGGCCGAGAACTTCCGGACGGTGATCACGGGGCCGATGAGCGACAGCGGGGCGATGACCGCGTTGACCCGCGAGCCATCGGGCAGGCGGGCGTCGACGCGCGGGCTCGTCTCGTCGATGTGGCGCCCCATCGGGGCGATGATCCGGTCGATGATCCGGCGGACGTGCTCGTCGTTCATGAAGACGGCATCGACCTTCGAGATCTTGCCCTTGCGCTCGATGTAGATCTGGCGCGGTCCGTTGACCATGACCTCGGTGATCGTCGGATCGGCGAGATAGGGCTCGATCGGGCCGAAGCCGCTGATCTCGTGGACGACCTCCTCGACGAGCGTCTGGCGCTCCTCGCGGGTGACCGCGAACTCGTGCTCGGTGATGATCCGGTCGACGATGCCGGTGATCCGGGTCTTGGCGTCCGCCGCGTCCGCGGCGTCGAGGAGCTCCTCGAAGGCGTTCTCGACCTCGGCCTGAATCAGGTCGCGGATCTCGCCGAGCAGGTCGCCACGGGCGCGCGGCCCGACCTTTTTCTTCTCGGTCGGCTGCGCCTTCGTCTCGATCGTGGCGACAGCCGTGTCACCGCCGCGGCGATGCCGCTCGACCCGTTGCAGCAGTGACATGAACCCCTCTGACCTCCCCCGGCCATGCACAGGCGGCGATCCGGCGGTGAGAATACCCCGCCATGCAAGGCTGGTCCGTCAGCCCGCCCGTTGCCGGTGATTCGCAGCAACGTGAAGGTGCCTCGCGATCAGCCTCCTCGCGCCTCCGAAGGCTTGACGTCCGCTGCCGCAGCCCAGCCCGTGACCTCGACGATCGTGAACGTGAGTAACCGCTCGAACGGCGTGGCCCTGTATTGCGGGTAGCGCTCGTTGAGGAGCGCGGAGAGCCGGGTGGCCTCGGCCGGCGTCGGTGGAGCCGCCTCGAGCCGCATCCGGACCCACCAGAGTCGCGACCAGTCGCCGCGATCCCACCGCTCGACGAGGAGGGTCGCGCGCGGGTCGGCCATGAGGTTCCGAATCCTCTGGAGATCCGGCGAAGCCTTCGGCTTCACGCGGTCGACGGGGATCGCGAGCATCGTTCCGGCGATCGCGAAGCAGACCGGTACGAGGTCCGGACCCTCGCCGTCGCGCAGCGTCCCGAGGACCCCATGATCCGCGGTCGCTGCCCATCGCAGTGCCTCGTCGGCCGTCAGTCGCACGCCGATCTCCGACTAGCCAGCTCCCCGGCATCCTAGATCGCGATCGAGGCGGAGATGCCACAGATGAGCGGTGCGGCCTAGGATCAGGGCAACCGCCCCGACACGCACCGCGGAGAGATCGCCATGGCCACCGCCACGTCGTCGTTCGCCGGGTTCAAGCCCGAGGCCGTCGAGTTCCTCGCCCAGCTCGCCGAGCACAACGATCGGGCCTGGTTCCAGCCCCGCAAGGCGGACTACGAGCGCCTGCTGAAGCACCCGCTGGAGGACTTCTGCGCGGCCCTCGACGAGGCCTTTCGCGAGCGTGGCGTGCCACTCATGGCCGACCCAGTGAAGTCGCCGTTCCGGATCTACCGTGACGTCCGGTTCTCGAAGGACAAGTCGCCCTACAAGACGAACATCGGCGCCAGCTTCCCCTATGTCGAGCGCTCCACGACCGGCGACGCGATCCCGGGCGCCGGACGCCACGGCGGTGGCTACTTCCACATGTCGCCCGGAGAGATCTATGTCGGCGGCGGGATGTGGCATCCCGAGCCCGGACCGCTGGCCGCCTGGCGGACCGAGGTCGACAGGCACCCGCAGGCGGTCCACGCGGCGATCGAGGACCGCGCCTTCGTGGACCACTTCGGGTCGGTGGGCGGCGACCGGACGAAGCGCATGCCGGCGGGCTACCCGGCAGACCACCGCGACGCGGACCTGCTCATGCTCAAGGACGTGACGTTCGGCAAGCGGCTCTCCGATCGGGAGGCGTACTCGGCCGACCTCCCCGCCATCGTCGCCGACGATCTCGCCGCCGCCGCGCCGCTGCTCAAGATTCTGGCGTCGCTCAGCGGCTAGCCGGGATTAGACTCCGCGGCACGATGGCGGATTTCATGGCTGCGGGCCGTCTGGCCCGGGCGGCGATGGTCGCCGCATTCGTCGCGGTGCTCGTCGCGCGCGAGACGACGGCCGCGACCCCGAAGCCGATCACGATCGCCGTCGACCCGATCGCCGGCGCGCCCGGCCAGGTGGTCGCGATCTCCGGCGGCGGCTATGCCTCCGGCACGACCTACGGCATGTGCATCCTGCCCGCGGGCAAGACCAAGTGCGGCTACGAGGGTGCCAACCTCGTCGGCGGCGTCACGGCCGAGCAGTTCGCCGCGGCCGCCGACGGCACGATCCCGGCCGGGACGACGGCCGTGATCCCGGACCTCCTGGCGGGCGCCTACCGGATCGTCAGCACCGCGCCGGGCACCGGGGCGATCGCCGCCTCGACGCCGTTCACGGTGACCGCCCCAACGCTGTCGATCTCGCCCACGAGCGGCGCGGCGGGCACCGTGGCGACCCTCACCCTTGGCGGTGGCGCCCCGAACACCAGCTACACGGTCTGCGCCGTGCCCGCGGACCAGGCCGCATGTGGCTACGTCGGGATCGCGCTCGGCAACGTCACGACGGACTCGGCCGGCGCCTTCCCATCCGGCACCACCGTGAAGGTCCCTGGTCAGCTGGCGGCGACGTACCACGTCGGCGTCTTCCTCGCGAACAGCAACCCGACGTTGATCGCGTTCGCGGAATTCGCGGAGACCGCGCCGACGCTGACGCTCAGCGGATCGACGGGCCAGGCCGGCGCGGTCCTCACCGCGGCGGGCGCCGGATATGCCCCGGGCGGGGTCTACACGATCTGCCTGGCCGGCGCTGCTGACGCCTCGTGCGGCGGCGGGATGAACCTCGTGGGTTTCACGGCAGACCCGAGCGGCTCGATCCCGGCGGGCGTCGCCGTGACGCTTCCCGCGCGCGACCCGGGTGCCTATCGGATCGGCGTCGTCCTCGACCAGAGCACGCCGTGGTACCTGGCCTTCGTGCCCTTCCAGGTCGCTGCCGGGACGGCGCCGCCGGCCACATCGGCCCCCGCCGAGACCACCGCTGCCACTGCGCCCGCGACTGCGGCGCCGGCGCCGTCGGCCGCGCCGGCCCGTACGGAATCGGGGAGTGGCGGCGTGCCGCTGGTCGTGATCGCCATCCTGCTGCTGCTCGCGCTCGCACTGGCGTTCTGGTTCGCCCGGCGTCGCCGCGAGCCGGCCAAGCCCGCGAGCTGAGGAGACCACGATGCCCTCCGCGACGAACACCGTCATGATCCGCCGCCCGATCGGCGAGGTCTTCACCTTTGTCGCCGATGGCACGAATGGGCCGCAGTGGCGACCCGGCATCCTCGACATCGCCCACGCGTCGGGGAGCGGCGCCGGGGCGGTCTACCGCCAGGGCGTGAAGGGCCCCGGCGGGCGGCGAATCGCGGCGGATTACGAGATCACCGCGTACGAGCCGCCCCGGAGGCTGGCGTTCAAGGCGATCGCCGGCCCGATTCACCCGCGCGGCAGCTACGACCTCGCCGAGGCAGAGGGCGGCACGTCGATCACCTTCTCGCTGTCCGTCGAGCTGTCCGGTTGGAAGCGCCTGCTCATGGGCGGCCAGGTCCAGCGGACGATGGACGCCGAGGTCGCGTCGCTCGAGCGCCTGAAGGCCGTCCTCGAACGCTGAAAGAGGCCGCCGGCCCGGCCGGTGGCAGGCCGCGCATCTCACGCCGCTCTCAGGATCCACCGATGTGATGACGGCCCATGACCGATACGACCGCGCCGTTGGCTGACCTCACACCGGCCGCTCCGATGCGGGCGCTGACTCGCGCCCATATCTCAACCGACGGCCTGGCGATCGGCGGCCTGGCGGTTCTCTCGGGTTTCCTGTACTTCGTCAACCTGACCGTCTCGGGCTACGCCAACACGTACTACGCGATGGCGGCCCAGGCGGCGAGCCAGAGCTGGTCGGCCCTCTTCTTCGGCGCTCTCGACAGCCAGGGCTTCATCACGGTCGACAAGCCGCCGCTCGCGACCGCCCTGCTCGGCCTGTCCGTTCGCCTGTTCGGGGTGAGCTCGTGGTCGATCCTGCTGCCCGAGGCGCTGCTCGGCGTCGGCACGGTGCTCGTGCTGTTCCTGGCCGTCCGGCGATCGTTCGGCCGGCGCGCGGCGACCCTCGCCGGTGTACTCATGGCCCTCACGCCCGTGGCGGTCCTGATCTTCCGCTACGACAACCCCGACGCCCCGCTCACCTTCCTCCTCGTCTGCGCTGCGTGGGCCCTCGGGCGCGGGCTGGAGCGGGGGAGCGTCCGCTGGGCCGTCCTCGCCGGGACGCTCATCGGCATGGCCTTCCTGACGAAGTACCTCCAGGCCTGGGTGGTCCTGCCGGCGTTCGCGCTGGCCTGGTACGTCGCGGCGCCGGGCTCGGTTCGGCGCCGGCTTGCCGGCCTCGTTGCCTCGGCGGTTGCCGTCGTCGTGTCGAGCCTCTGGTGGGTCGCGATCGTCGAGCTGCTGCCGGCGGCCGACCGGCCGTACATCGGGGGCAGTCAGACCAACTCGGCGCTCGAGCTCCTGCTCGGCTACGACGGGCTCGGCCGGATCTTCAGCATGGCCCGCGGCGACGGGGCGCCGGGTACCGGCGGCGGCGGCGGCTTCGGTGGCGACCCGGGGCTGTTGCGACTGTTCAATGCCGCCTTCGGTGGCCAGATCGCGTGGCTCCTCCCGGCCGCCCTGCTGTCGATTCTCGCCGCGGTCGCGATCCACCGCCGGACCGGGCGGACCGACCGCCGTGTCGCCGGCTACGTCCTGTGGGGCACCTGGCTCGTGGTCCACGCGCTGGTGTTCAGCTTCATGGCCGGCATCATCCACCCCTACTACAGCGTCGCGATGGCGCCCGCGATCGCGGCGCTCGTGGCCGCGATCGCGATCGAGCTGTGGGACCGGCGTTCGATCGTGGCGGCCCGGCTGGTCCTGGCGATCGGCGTCGTGGCGACCGGCGTGACGGCCTGGCTCCTCCTCGAACGTACCCCCTCGTTCGTGCCCGGCCTGGGTATCGGGGCGCTCGGCCTGAGCCTCGCCGCCGCGCTGCTCCTTGGCATTCCACCAAGCAGCGTTCGCCCCGCCGTGGGCCGAGCCGGGCTCGCGCTCGCGCTCGTGGCGGCGCTCGGCGGGCCACTCGCCTACGCCGGAGCCACCATGCAGACCGCGTTCAGCGGGGGCGATCCGGCCGCGGGACCCCAGGGCGTGAGTGGGTTCGGCGGGCCCGGTGGATTCGGCGGCGGTCTGGATGGCGGCGCTGCGACCCAGGCACTCGCCGACTATCTCGTCGCCAACAAGGGATCGGCCCGCTGGATCGTCGCCGCGAACACCTCGATGACCGCTGCCCCGATCCAGCTCGCGACGGGCGAGCCGGTCATGACGATGGGCGGCTTCAACGGCAGCGATCCGGCGCCGACCCTGGCGGAGCTCCAGGCCGCGATCCGATCGGGCGAGCTTCGCTTCGTCCTCCTCGGTGGCGGCGGCCCTGCCGGCGGGTTCCCCGATGGCGGCCTCGGTGGCGACGGCACGCAGGTCGGTCCCGGCGGCGGCCAGGGCGGCGGTCCCGGCGGCGGTGCGGTCGCATCGCAGCGGACCGCGTGGGTCACCTCGGCGTGCACCCAGGTCACGATCGACGGCAGCACCTCGAACCTGTACGACTGCGCGGGCGCCGCGAGCTAGGCCTCGACGTTCTCACGAACCTCTCACGACCTCGTCGTGAACTACTGAGTTGTGAACTCGAACACCGAGCCCTTCCTCACCGACGGCGAGCCGGTTCCTCCTCCCCCGCTCGCCGCGCCGGTGTTCGATCCGGCCCCCCGGTCGCCCAGAAGCGGCCGGGGGCTTGCCGGTCTCCTCGCGGTCAGTCTCGTCTCGGCGGTCCTCGCGTCGGCCGGCACCGCCGCCGTCGTCGAGTACGGCCTCGGCAGCGCCGCCACTCCCGGCACGACGGCGAACGCCGTCACGACGGGCGCAGGCTCCAGCCCCGCGACCTCTGCCGCGCCGCCCGAGGACATCACCGGCGTCGTCGCGGCGGCCAAGACCTCCGTCGTCACGATCACGGTGACCGGCACCTCGACCTCGGGCCTGTCGCCGTTCTCCGTCCCCACGACCGGCGTCGGCTCCGGCGTGATCCTCACGGCCAACGGCTACATCCTCACGAACCGCCACGTCGTCGAAGGTGGCCAGACCTTCACGGTCACCCTGTACGACGGCCGCGAGCTGCCGGCCCGCGTCGTGAGGGTCTCCGACTCGACGGACCTGGCCCTGATCAAGGTCGATGCGGCCGGCCTGACGGCTGCCCACATCGGCGACTCCGCGGCGATCGAGGTCGGCCAGACGGCGATCGCCATCGGCAGTCCCCTCGGGACCTACACCGAGACGGTCACGAAGGGCATCGTCTCCGGGCTGAACCGTGACATCACGGTCTCCGACGAGGTGACCCGCCGCCCGGTCACGCTCCACGGTCTCATCCAGACCGACGCCGCGATCAATCCCGGGAACAGCGGCGGCCCGCTGCTCGACGTCTCGGGCGCGGTGATCGGCATCGACACCGCGGTGGCCTCGACCGCCGAGGGCCTCGGGTTCGCGATCCCGATCGCGGCCGCCGACGACCTCATCCACCTGGCCCAGACCGGCAGCGCGGCCTGACGGCTCGCGGCCGGCGCAACCGACCCACCGCCCGAGGAGGCGCCCAATGAAATGGAAGGTCCTGCTCATCGTGGCCCTGCTCGCCGGCGGCGGCGTCGCCGTCGGCGCGTCGCTCGGCGTCCTGGGCGCCGCGCCCGCAAGCGCATCGAACGAGTACCTGACGGCGCAGGCGGCCGTCGCTGACGTCGTCGACCAGGTCGCGGCGACCGGCTCGCTGGCCGCCGCATCGACGTGGGGACTGGCGTTCGGGACCGCCGCCCACGCCGCGACCGATTCCAGCGGCAATAACGCGGCCGGAAGCGTGACCTGGCCGGTCTCGAAGGTCAGCGTGCAGGTCGGCGACAGCGTGAAGCAGGGCCAGGTGCTCGCCACCGCCGCGCTCGACGACATCGACGCCCAGATCGCCGACGCGACCCGGGCCTGGAAGACAGCCAAGATTCAGCTCGGCCAGGCTCAGGACCAGCTCGACGCGGCGACGACCGACGCCCAGACCGAGCAGGCCCAGGTCGGCCTCAACAACGCCCAGACCGCCGAGTCCCACGCCCACCAGGCGCTGCTCGACCTCAAGGCCGAGCGCGCGCTGGCCACCCTCGTCGCGCCGGCGGACGGCGTCGTCACGGCGGTCTCGATCACCGCCGGCGCCGATGCCCCCGGGGGCGACGCCATCGAGCTGGCGGCCGATCCGCTGCAGGTCAAGACGAGCGTCGTCGAGAGCGACATCAGCTCGATCAGCCTCGGTCAGACCGCCAGCGTGACCGTGGCCGCGCTCGGCGGCGACGCGATCGTCGGGACGGTGGCCTCGATCGCCCCGACCGGCTCGGCCGGCGGCAACGGCGGTGTCGTCTCGTTCGACGTCGCGATCACCCTCGTCGACCCACCCGCCGGCCTTCGATCCGGCATGACCGCCGACGTGACCATCACAACCGCCAGCGCGACCGGCGTCCTCGCCATCCCCGCGCGCGCCCTCCAGGGGACGACGGGTGCCTATCGCGTCCGAGTCCTCGCGG
>JBKPRF010000303.1:0-16202 GCA_046734475.1 Chloroflexota bacterium | reverse complement strand
GCCGCCAGGGTCTCGTCCGATGCGAGCGGCGCGGGGCGGCGGCCACTGGCCGGCCGCGAGTCGCGACGACGCCGCCGACCCGTCGAGGTCTGCATGGTCCGATCGAAGCCAGCGCCGGGGTCGGACGAGGTTCTCGGGCCTTCCCAGCGCGCTATCAACTGGGTTGCAATGGCGGCTGCGGTGCGTGGCCGCATAGGCCGTCCGCCGTGCGGCGCGAACGATCGCGCCACTCGACCCGCGCTGTCGCGACGGGCACCTTTGAACCCGCCGGCGCTTCGGCGCCGCGGGAACGGCGCGGCCCCTCGGATTGACCACCGAGGGGCCGCTCGCTGTCCCGCGGCCGTTAGGTGAGTGGCGCCGTGTGTGGACCGCCCGTTGCCAGAGCTGCGGGAGGCTGACTGCATCGCCAGCAACAGCCGGAGGTGCCGCCATGACCACCGTCGAACGATCGATCGACGTCCACGTCCCCGTTCGGACCGCGTATGACCAATGGACCCAGTTCGAGGAGTTCCCGCGATTCATGGATGCCGTCGAGTCGGTCACCCAGATCGACGACACGAACCTCCATTGGGTCGCCCGCGTCGCCGGCCGGCGCAAGGAATGGGATGCCCGGATCACCGAGCAGTCGCCCGATCAGCGCATCGCCTGGACCAGCACGAGCGGCGCCCGGAACGCCGGCGTCGTGACATTCCACCGGATCGACGACAACACCACGCGGGTCATGCTGCAGCTCGACGCCGAGACCGAGGGCGTCATCGAGGCGGCCGGCAGCGCGATCGGCGCCCTCGAGCGCGAGGTCGAGGGCGATCTCGAGCGGTTCAAGGAGTTCATCGAGACGCGCGGCGCCGAGACGGGCGCGTGGCGCGGTGAGGTCCGCCAGCCGGACGTCAGGTAGGGTTCCCGGCCGGTCAGTGGGTGGTGAGCCCGGAAGGACTTGAACCTTCAACCCGCTGATTAAGAGTCAGCTGCTCTGCCATTGAGCTACGGGCCCACGGACCGGGGAGGATACCGCAAGACGAGCGGCGACTTCTGCGATCCGCTCGTTGTCTCCGCTGGCAGAGGATCGCGGCATGGCCGTCGATCGTCGCTTCGTGATCGTGCTCGTCGCGGTCCTGCTGCTCATCGTCGTGGTCGCGCTCGCTCGCGGACCGATCGGCTTCGGGAACGGCGTCGACGGACCCGACGGCGGCTGCCCGCCGGGGCACGTCACCTCCACCGGCTGCGCGAAGCCCTAGCCGGCGCTGTCAACCAGCGCTGTCGCCGAGCGTCTTCAGCAATCGCTTCGGCGCGGTCTGGCGCCAGGCTCGCTCCAGCAGCTCGCCGAGCATCACCTCGTCCACGCCCGCGAGCCGCACGTCCACCCAGCCGAAACGGCCGACGTAGGCCGCCTTCGAGAACGTCTTCGGATCGAGCGCGAGCAGATCTCCCTGGGCGTCGAGGGAGGCCTTGATCGAGACGCCCTCGGCACCCTCGCCCGTGATCGCGAAGATCTTGCCGCGCACCCGGAACGTGAGGTCCGTCCCCCAGGTCACGACCTCCTCGGTCTCGGGCAGGGCGAGCGCCAGGCGGCGCACGTCATCGAATGTCGCCACGTCGTGGCAAGGATCGCGGATACGCTCGCCGCATGGAACCTCGGATGAGCATCATCTGCCTCGGCGTCACCGACCTCGAACGTTCGCTCCGGTTCTACCGCGATGGGCTGGGACTCCCGACCACGCGGAAGGCCGAGGACGGCATCGTGTTCTTCCAGATGCGCGGCACGATCCTCGAGCTCTTTCCGTACGGCGAGCTGGCGAAGGACGTCGGCCCTGGCTGGGACGTGCCCCGCTCGAAGTTCACCGGCATCACGATCGCCCACAACGTCCGGACGAAGGCCGAGGTCGACGAGGTCATCGCGGCCGCCGTCGCTGCGGGGGGTCGCCTCGAGAAGCCGGCCGAGGACACGTTCTGGGGCGGGTACTCGGGCTACTTCTCGGACCCGGACGGCTACCTCTGGGAGGTCGCCTGGGGCGCGTTCGAGTTCAACGACGACGGCTCGCTGATCGTGACCTAGCCCCGGCTGGGCAACCTACTGCGCCTGGTTGTCGATCTGCGCCCGCTGGAGGCGGCCGCTGAAGTCGACGTAGATCGCCTTCCACTCGGTGTAGGTGTCGAGCGCCGCGTGGCCGGCCTCGCGGTGACCGTTGCCGGTCTCCTTCCAGCCGCCGAACGGGAGATGCGTCTCCGCGCCCGTCGTGCCGGCGTTCACGTAGACGATGCCGGTCTCGAAGTCGCGCATCGCCCGGAAGGCGGTGTTGGCGTCGCGGGTGAAGATCGACGATGACAGGCCGTATCGCGTCTGGTTCAACGCCGTGACCGCGGCCGGGTAGTCCGCAACAGGGACGATCGACAGCACCGGCCCGAAGATCTCCTCCTGGGCCATCCGGTCCATCGGCTCGATGCCGGCGAAGATCGTCGGCTCGAAGAAGTTGCCGTTGGCGAGGTCACCGCCGGTGGCCCGGTCGCCGCCAACCACGAGCTCGCCCTCGGCCCGCCCGACCTCCATGTACGAGCCGACCTTCTCGACGGCCGCGGGGTTGATCAGCGGCCCGACATCCGTCGAGTCCTCCAGCCCCGACCCGAGCCGGAGCCTCCTGGCCCTGGCCTCGAGCCGTTCGAGGAGCGGCCCGACCGCGGGCTGCTCGACGATGACGCGCGACGCCGCGGTGCAGCGCTGGCCGGTCGTGCCGAAGGCCGACCAGATGATCCCGTCGGTGGCCAGGTCGAGGTCCGCGTCGCGCATGACGACGATCGCGTTCTTGCCGCCGAGCTCGAGCGAGACCCGCTTCAGGCGGTGGGCGGCTCGCTCGGCGATGTGCTTGCCGGTCGACGTGTGACCCGTGAACGAGATGACCGACACGTCCGGCGACTCGACGATGGCGTCGCCGACCTCGGCGCCCGCGCCAGTCACGAGATTGACCACGCCGGGCGGGACGCCGGCCTCGGCCATGAGCTCCACGAGGAGCGTGGCGCAATGGGGCGTGTCGCTGGCCGGCTTGAAGACCACGGTGTTGCCGGTCACGAGGGCCGGCATGATCTTCCAGCACGGGATCGCCATCGGGAAGTTCCAAGGGGTGATGATCCCGGCGATGCCGATCGGCTGGCGGATGCTCATCGCCCACTTGTCGGGCAGCTCCGAGGGCACCGTCTCGCCCGCCATCCGGCGGCCCTCGCCGGCCATGAGGAAGGCGATGTCGATGCCCTCCTGGATGTCGCCCCGAGCCTCGGCGATGACCTTGCCCATCTCGCGCGTCATCGCCCGGGCGAGGCGTTCCTTGTGCTCCGCCAGCAGTGCGCCGTAGCGGTAGAGGATCTCGCCTCGCTTCGGCGCCGGCGTGGCCTTCCAGCGCGGGAGGGCCATCTCGGCGGCCTTGACGGCCATCGCGACGTCCGCTGCGGTGCCCGCCTGGAACCGCCCGACGACGTCGCGTCGATCCGCGGGGTTCAGGCTCTCGAACGTGCCGCCGGAGACGCTGTCGACCCACTCGCCGGCGATGAAGAGCTGGAAGGTCGGCGGGGTCCGGGCGTCCGTCGGGGGCGTGTCGCGCTCCGCCGTCTCGGTCATGGCCGGCAGGATAGGCCGATCAGCGCCGGCCGCCAGCGGGCCCGGCGTTCCGGATCGCCCACGGCTCGAGCACTGCGAAGACGGCCTCGGTTCGCGGCGTCGGCACGCGCGTCCGCTTGCCGAGCCGGATCAGGGCGCCCTGGAGCGCGTCGAGCTCCATGCGCCGGCCTTTGAGCAGGTCGTTCCGGAGCGAGGCGCCCTCGCTGTCGGCCTGGGCCATGACGAGCCCATGCGACCGCTCGACGTGGTTCTCCGCCAGGGGCACGCCCATCGCCCGAGCGACGTCGTAGGCCTCCTGCATCACGCCGCGCATGAGGTCCGAGGCGGCCTGCGACTTTCGGATGTCGCCGAGCGGCAGCTGGGTCGAGGCGCTGATCGCCGAGAAGCCGACGAGCAGGATGTACTTCTCCCACTTCGCCACGCGGATGTCGGCGCTCGCGGAGGCGTCCACGCCACCGGCCCGGAACACCTCGACCAGGTGCTCGATCCGATCGGACGGCTTGCCGGGCGTCGCCTCGCCGAGGACGAGCCGGGCCGGCCCGCTCTTGACGACGCCGGGCGCCTCGATCGCGGCGAGGATGTAGGTCGCCGCAGGCACGACGTGATCGGCGCCGATGATAGTGGCGAGCTTCGCCTCGTTGTCGATGCCGTTCTGGATGTCGACGACCGCCGTGCGCATCCCGAGCAACGGCTTCAGCAGCTTCGCCGCGGCTTCGGTGTCGTAGGACTTCACCCCGAACACGACCGTGTCGACGATCCCGATCGAAGCCGGGTCGTCGGTCGCCGCGATGTGCCACTTCTCCTCGCCATCGGGCGTGATGAGCGTCAGGCCGCTCTGCCGGAGGACGTCGAGGTGCTTGCCCCGGGCGATGAGGTGGACCCCGGCGCCGGCCTTCATGAGCCGGCTGCCGAGATACGACCCGACGGCGCCGGCCCCGAAGACCGCGACCCGCATGGCCTGTCCGGTCACGCCGCGACCGAGCCCGTCACGCGGATGCTCCCGAGTAGTGCCGCAGCCCGATCCGGAAGAACGCCCGGGTGACGGCCAGGAGGAACACGCAGAAGACGGCGGCGAGCGCGAGGGTGTCGGGGGTGAGTGTCCCGGTCAGCGCCTGGGCCGGCACCGTGACGGCGAAGGCGATCGGCACGAGGAACGTGAGGCTGAGCCGGAGCCAGCCCGGGTAGAGCGTCACCGGCCAGCGCCCCGACTGGTAGACGCCCTCGAAGAGCTCGTGGATCTCGTCGATCCGGACGATCCAGAACGCCACGGTCGTGAGCGCCAGCCAGAAGCAGTAGATGAGCAGCCCGCCGACGATCAGCGCCGCCCCGAAGGCGAGAGCCTCCACGGGCCCGATCGCCGTGCCCAGCTGGCCGATCGCGATCGCGATGACCACGGCGCCGACGAGGACGTCGACGGTCTGCCAGATCCGGATCTCGCGGACGCTCGAGAGCACCTGGACATCGTCGGGCTTCGTGAGGACGAAGTCGAACCGGCCGTCGCGAATGTCGTCCCGAAGCCGCTCCATGTTCGGGCTGATGAACGTGCCGATGACCCCACCCATGAGGACGTGGACGCCCATCACGGCGAGGAGCTGCGGCTGGGTCCAGCCGTTGAGTGCCGGCGTCTGGCTGAACACGAGTCCGAGGACCGCCAGCCCGGTGCCGACGGCGATCGCGGCCTGCAGCAGCTGGAGCCAGAAGTTGGCCCGGTACTGGACCTCGTTGAGCGCACCGATCCGGAAGAACAGGCCGAGCAGCCGCAGCGCACGCATGCCTGGTCCCCGTCCCGTCCGGCTCAGCCCGCGACCGCGGAGTAGCGCCGGATCGCGAAGCGCCAGACGACCCGGACGAGGATCGCGCCGACCACGATCCAGAAGAGCTGGAACGCGAGGCCGCGCAGCAGCTCCTGCTCCGAGAGCTGGCCGATGAGGGCCTCGATCGGGAAGCCGAAGGTCCAGCGGAACGGCAGCACGTCGGCGATGCCCTGGACCCAGGCCGGCATCAGCGACAGCGGCACGAGTCGGCCGGAGAGCAACAGCTCGGCCGCGATGTACAGCTGGAAGATCGGCCCGACGCGGGTCGTCCAGAACGTGATGAGGCCGAGGGAGCTCTGGTTGAGTGAGCGGATCAGGTATGCCCCCAGCAGCGAGACCGCGAACACCGCGACCTGCAGGAGGGTCGGGCTGAGCTCGGGCCGGAAGACCAGTGCGAGGAAGCCCGCGATCGGCAGCCAGAGGAGCACGACGACGGGCTTCCAGCCGAGGAAGAACCCGAGGTCCTCGACGATCGGGAACAGCGGCCGCAGGAGCTGGGCCGAGATCTGGCCCTCCCGGATCCGGAACTCCCAGCCGTATGGCGTGAAGACGATGTTGATGTTCCGGACCAGCGTCCAGACGATGTAGTACGCCGCGAACGCCGCCGGCGTGTAGCCACCGACCGAGCCGCCCTGCTGCACCGCGACGGTCGACCAGACGACGAGGTAGATGACCGGCTCGGTGACCATCCCGAGCATGTACAGGTAGTTCGAGGCCCGGTACTGGATCTGCTGGGCGATCGCGACCCGGGCCTCGGCGACGTACACGTCGAACAGCCCCCGGAGCGGGCCGACCAGGCGTGGCGGGGCGTACCGGCGAGCCGCCGCGTCGGCGGTCATGGCGCCGGCCGCGCGCTCGCTGGCGCAGCTTCGGCGAAGACCGATTCGATGACGTCCTCGATCGGCGGGTCCTCGATCGTCAGGTCCGCGACCGGCAGGTCATGGAGGAGCCGGCCCGCGACGTCGGGCGCCTGGCCCCGACCGACCTTCAGCGACACCTTGCCGTCCTCGGTGCCGATGACCTGGCCGTAGCGCGACAGGTCCAGGCCGTCGGCGGCGCCTTCCTTGAGCGTGAGGCCGATCGTCTTGTCGGCTCCGAATCGGTTCGCGAGCGCCGTCAGCTCGCCGTCGAACAGGATCCGGCCGTGGTGGATGACGATGACCCGCTTGCAGAGCGCCTGGACGTCGGCCATGTAGTGGCTCGTCAGCAGGACCGTGGCGCCGAAGCGCTGGTTGTACTCGGCGACGAAGCTCCGGATCCGCTTCTGCATCGTGACGTCGAGGCCGATCGTCGGCTCGTCGAGGAAGAGCACCCGCGGCCGATGGAGCAGCGCCGCGGCCGTCTCGACCTTCATCCGCTCGCCGAGCGAGAGGTTCCGGACCGGCTTCCGGACGAGATCGCCCAGGTCGAGGAGCTCGATGAACTCGTCGCGGGTCTCGCGGAAGTCGTCGGGATGCAACCGGTAGATCGCCCGCAGCAGCTCGTACGAATCGAGCGCCGGCAGGTCCCACTGGAGCTGGTTGCGGTTGCCCATGACCATCGTGATCTGGCGGAGATAGGCCGATTCGCGCTTCGACGGCACGTGGCCGAGGACCGAGATGTCGCCGGAGGTCGGGTACAGGAGCCCCGAGAGCATCTTCAGGGTCGTGGTCTTGCCCGCGCCGTTCGGCCCGAGGAAGCCGACGATCTCGCCGGGCTGGATGTCGAAGCTGATCCCGTCGACCGCGTCGACCGCCTTCGTCTTGCGCCGGAAGAGGCTCACCACCGCGGCGCGCAGCCCACCCTCGCGCACCGGGACGTGGAACGTCTTGCGAAGGTCGGCGACGTGGATCGCCGGGTCGGCGGGCCCGGCCGGGCTCACCGGAGGCTCGCCGAGGTCACGCCACCCGCTCGAAGGCCATCGCCACCGAGCCGCCGCCGCCGAGGCACAGCGTCGCGAGCCCGTACCGGCCCTGGCGCCGGCGGAGCTCGTACAGCAGCGTCGTCACGATCCGGGCGCCGGACGCCCCGATCGGGTGACCGAGGGCGATCGCGCCGCCGTTGACGTTGACCCGATCCCAGTCGAAGCCGAGCTCGCGGCCATCGGCGAGCGACTGGGCGGCGAAGGCCTCGTTGATCTCGACGAGGTCGAACGCGTCGATCGGCATCTCGACCTTGTCGAGGAGCTTCTTCACGCCCTCGACGGGCGCGAGGAACAGCCACTTGGGCGCGACCTCGGCCTGGGCGTAGCCGAGGATCCGGGCCATCGGCTTGAGGCCGAGCGACTCGACGGCGCGCTCGCTGGCGACGAACGTCGCGGGGGCCCCGTCGGTGATGCCGGGCGTGTTGCCGGCCGTGACGGTGCCTTCGGTGGCGCCACCGCGGTCCGGTCCCGACGGCAGCTCGAAGACGGGCTTGAGGCGCGCCAGCGCCTCGGCCGAGGTGTCCCGACGCGGGCCCTCGTCGGTGTCGACGACCGTCTCGCGGCCCTTGGCATCGGTGACGGTGACCGGGGCGATCTCCTCGGCGAACCAGCCGTTGTCGATCGCCGCCACGGCCCGCTGGTGGCTGGCGAGGGCGAACGCGTCCTGGTCGACCCGGCTGACGTGATCCGAGATGGCAACGCGCTCGGCGTGGGTGCCCATGTGGCACTCCTCGATCGAGCACCACAGGCCGTCGTGGACGGTCGAATCGACGATTTTGCCATCGCCGAGCCGATACCCGAACCGAGCATTTGGCAGCAGGTACGGCGCGAGATTCATGTTCTCCATGCCGCCCGCGACGGCGACCTCGGCGTCGCCGGCCTTGATCTCAGCGGCGGCGAGCATGATCGACTTCATCCCGGACCCGCAGACGCGATTGATGGTCGTGGCCGAGGTCGTGTCGGCAAGGCCGGCGTTCAGCGCCGCCTGGCGGGCCGGCGCCTGGCCCGCGCCGGCCTGGATGACCTGGCCCATGAGAACCTCGTCGATGGCCGTGCCGTCCGGCAGCCCGGCGCGCTCGACGGCGGCGCGAATCGCCACGCCCCCGAGCTCGACGGCGGGCGTCATGGAGAGCGCCCCGCCGAACTTGCCGATCGGCGTGCGCGCGGCGCTGACGAGGAAGACCTGACCGTTCGGGCCCGCTGCCGGTTGGAGACTCACCGACCGATCCTACATCCGGTGGCCTTCGGGAGACGATGGCCCGGCGGGACGCCAGTCGCTCGGCCGGCTCAGGAGTCGGACAGACCCTCCGGGCCCTGGAGGCCGAGGATGTTGCCGTCGGGGTCCTTGAACCAGGCGTTGGTCGTGCCGTCGGTGTCGACGAGCAGCCCGTTCTCGGTCTTCGCGTCGCCGAAGTCGTAGTCCTCGAACGTCACGCCGCGACTCCGAAGGTCGGCCATCTCGGCGCGGATGTCGGGCACGAGATATCCGGCGACCGTGTTCCGGGCCGTCCCGGCGAACTGGGTCACGTACACGTTGAACGTCGTCTTGCCGCTGCGATAGCCGATGACCTGACCGCCCGACTCGAACAACGGCTCGTAGCCGCCGACCTTCGCGTACCAGGCCTTCGAGCGCTCGAGGTCGGACGAGGCGATCATCGCGCCGACCTGGTTCGTCTGGCCCTCGGCTCTCGGGTCTGACGTGTCGATGATCGAGACGATGTTGCCGTCGGCATCCTTGAACCAGGCCGTGTGGTTGCCCTCGGGGTCGGTCATGACGCCGTCGACGGTCTTGAAGTCGCCGAAGTCGTAGTCCTCGAACGTCAGCCCGCGGTCCCGCAGGCGCGCCACCTCGGCCGCAGCGTCGTCGACGAGCCAATACAGCACCGTGTTCTTCGCGGTCCCGGCCGACGGGCTCTCGTAGATGGAGAACGCGCTCGGCCCGAAGTCGAACCGGGCGTAGCCCTCGAGCTCCTTTGCGGGCGTCCAGCCGAGCTTGTCGCCATACCAGCGAGTCGCTGCCTTGACGTCCGGCGACGCCAGGGTCGCGTGCAGGTCGTAGTCCTTGAGCATCGTTGGAACCTCCGCGCCGAATTCTGGTCCTATGGCTTCAGGAGCGCATCGGCGACGATCAGCCGGTGGATCTGGTTCGTGCCCTCGTAGATCTGCGCGCCCTTCGCGTCCCGCATCAGCCGCTCGATGCCGGTCTCGCGGGAATAGCCACTCCCGCCGAAGAGCTGGACGGCGTCCGTGGCGACCTTCATCGCCGTGTCGGACGCGGTCCACTTCGCGAGCGATGAGGCCTCGCCGATCGGCTCGCCCCGATCCTTGGCCCGGGCAGCCTCATGGACGAGGGCGCGAGCCGCGGCAACATCCCTGGCCATCTCGGCGAGCATGAAGCGCAGGCCCTGCTGCTCGGCCAGCGGCGCCCCGAAGGCCTTGCGCTGCTTGAGGTATGCCGCGGCCTGCTCGAGCGCCGAGCGGGCGATGCCGACGCAGCCGGCGCCGATCGAGATCCGGCCCTCGGCCAGGCCCGAGAGCGCGATTCGGTATCCCCTGCCCTCGTCACCGAGGCGATTGGCCGCCGGGACCTCTGCGCCCTCGAAGATCAGCTCGGCGGCCGGACACGCCCGGATCCCCATCTTCTTCTCGTGAGCGCCGAACCGGAATCCCGGTGCCCCCTTCTCCACGAGGAACGCCGTGATGCCCTTGGAGCCCTTCCCCGGATCGATCGTGGCGAAGACGAGGTACCGATCGGCTTCGGGCGCGTTCGAGATCCAGATCTTCGTGCCGTCGAGGCGGTACGAGGCGACGTCCTCGGCGGGCGCATCGGCGGGGAGCTCCGCGCCGTCGCGGCCGATCCGGCGGGCCCGGGTCTTGAGCGCCGCGGCGTCACTGCCGCCAGCCGGCTCGGTGAGCCCGAACGCCCCGAGCGCCTCGCCGGCGAGCATCGCAGGTAGCCAGCGGGCGTGCTGCTCGGCGCTCCCGAACGTGACCACCGGGAGCTGCGACAGGATGTGGACCGAGAGCATCACCGCGCTGGCCATATCGGCCGCGCCGAGCTCCTCCATCACGAGGGTCCAGCCGAGGTAGCTGAAGCCCGCGCCCCCAGCCGACTCTGGGATCGGGGCCGCGGTCAGACCGAGCTCGCCCATCCGGCTGAAAATGGAGCGGTCGAAGCGCTCGGCCTCGTCGCGTTCGACGGCCGTCGGCGCGAGCTCGCGCTGGGCGAACTCCCGGGCGGTGTCGCGCAGGAGGCGCTCTTCGGCGGTGAACCCGCCCGCCCCGACAGCCCCGCCCGCCGGCGCGTCCGCGACCGTCATCCGCGGGGATACGTGTGGAAGCCGCGACCGGTCTTCTGGCCGAGATGGCCTTGGGCGACGAGGTCGACGAGGACCTTCGGCGGCGGGTAGTGCTCCTCGCCGATGCCCTCGCGGAGCACCTCCATGACATTCAGGCAGACGTCGAGGCCGATGAAGTCCGCCAGCTCGAGCGGCCCCATCGGGTGGTTCAGCCCGACCTTCGCGCCGGCGTCGATGTCATCGGCCGTCGCGCTCCCCTCCTGCAGGATGCGCATCGCCTCGGCCAGCATCGGCATGAGGATCCGGTTGACGATGAATCCGGGCCGGTCCGCGGACACGATGAGCTTCTTGCCGAGCTCCTCGGTCAGGTCCCGGATCGCGGCCTCGGTGGCATCCGCGGTCGCGGCGCCGCGGATCATCTCGACCAGCGGCATCACCGGCACCGGGCTGAAGAAGTGCATCCCGACGAACTTCTCGCGCCGCTCGCTCGAGACGGCCTCGGCCAGGCGGTCGATCGAGATCGAGCTCGTGTTCGTCGCGAACAGGGTTCGCTCGGGCGCGCGCTCGTCGAGCTGCCGCCACAGGCCCTGCTTGACCGCCGCATCCTCGAAAACGGCCTCGACGACGAGGTCCGCCTGCCGCACGAAGTCCAGTTGATCCGTGGCGACGACGCGCTCGAGGATCGCGTCGCGGTCCGTCTGGCTCAGGCGGCCCTTGGCGACGGATCGATCGAGGTTGCCGGCGATGCGATCCCGGCCTGCCTGCGCCCGCGCGAGCTCCGGCTCGTACAGCGCGACCTGCTTGCCGATGGCCGCGTGGACCTGGCCGATGCCATGCCCCATGAGCCCGGCGCCCGCGACGAACACATGCTCGATCGCCATGTTCGACAGCCTAACGGCGTCAGTCGCCGGTTCGCTTCAGGAGCCGGTCCGCGGCGGCGAAGGGGTCGAGCTCGTGGGCGGCGACGGACCGGAGGACCGCATCCGTCGCAGCTGCGTGCGCGCCATCGGTGAGCCGGGCCCGAACACGATCGCCGACGATCGACCAGACCTGCGACTCGGCGCGTGCGAGGCGAGCTGCGGCATCCGGCGCCGAGGCGACCTTCGCCCGATGTGCGTCGAGGGCATCGAGGAGGCTCGACACCCCGTCGCCCGTGGTCGCCGTCGTGACCATGACCTGCGGCTCCTTCGGCCGCCGGCCCTCGGTCGGGCCATCGCCACCACCGATGCGGCCAACAGCCACGAGCATCGCTCGGAGCTGCGAGGCGGTTCGCTGCGCGCCGGGTCGGTCGCCCTTGTTGACGACGACGATGTCGGCGACCTCGAGCAGGCCGGCCTTGATCGCCTGGACCTCGTCGCCCATCTCGGGCGCCTCGAGCACGACGGTCGTGTCGGCAGCCGCTGCGACCTCGACCTCCGACTGGCCCGTCCCGACCGTCTCGATGAGGATGAGGTCGAAGCCGGCCGCGTCGAGCACGGCAGCGGCGGTGGTGGTTGTCGAGGCCAGGCCACCGGCGTGACCGCGTGCCGCCATCGATCGGATGAAGACGTCGGAGTCCGACGAGTACGCCTGCATCCGCACGCGGTCGCCGAGGAGCGCGCCGCCCGTGATCGGGCTCGAGGGATCCACGGCGATGACCGCGACGGCACGGGAGCGAGCCCGCGCCTCGGCGATGAGCGCGGAGACGAGCGTCGACTTCCCCGACCCCGGCGGCCCGGTGATGCCGACGAGATGCGCCCTGCCACCCTTCGGGTACAGCTGCCGGAGGGCGGCCTCCGCCACCGGGGTGCGATTCTCGACGGCGGTCAGCAGCCGGGCGAGCGCGAGCCGATCCCCCGCGACCGCGGCCTCGGACAGCTGCAAGGCCCGAGCGGCTGCCTCATGGGCGCGCGCCGCCGGCGCGGTCTCGCCGCGCGCGGGCACGTCAGGCGGGCTGGCGGGCGTGGGCCCGGAGGAACTCGGCGACTTCGGCGATCGTCGTGCCGGGGCCGAACGTGGCGGCGACGCCGGCGTCCTTCAGGGCCGCGACGTCGTCGTCCGGGATGATCCCGCCGACGACGACGATGACGTCGTCCATCTTCGACTCGCGGAGCAGCTTCGTGACCCTGGGCACGAGCGTCATGTGGGCTCCGGACAGGATCGACAGGCCGACGACGTCGACGTCCTCCTGGAGGGCCGCCGTCGCGACCATCTCGGGCGTCTGCCGAAGGCCCGTGTAGACGACCTCGAAGCCCTCGTCGCGGAGGCCCCGGGCAAGCACTTTCGCGCCGCGGTCGTGGCCGTCGAGGCCGGGCTTCGCGATCAGGACCTTGATCGGGCGGTCGGACATCGACGGGATTGTGCCACCTGCCTACGCGGGATTGGCTTCGAGCAGCTGCCACGGACCGATGAGCCGCCGGATGGCGGCGAGCTCGAACCCACCGCTCGCGAGGAGCGCACGCCACTCCGGCTCGGTTCGCTCGAGGCCGCCGGGCATGACGAGCATGTGCAGGTCCGACAGCATGCCCGGCAGATCGTTGTTGGGCCCGCCGAGCACTCGTTCGACGATGAGGAGACGCGCCCGGACCCCGG
Source organism: Chloroflexota bacterium (assembly GCA_046734475.1). GTDB lineage: Bacteria > Chloroflexota > Limnocylindria > Limnocylindrales > CSP1-4 > UBA5189. The sequence goes on along the minus strand of JBKPRF010000303.1, from coordinate 3,011 downwards.
CGGACCGCCGGATCGTCTGCAGGATCCGCGCCGACAGCTCGTCCGACCAATCGTGGAGGATCGCCTTCATCACGTAGACGTCGGCGCTGGGAACCTCGACGAAGAAGTCGCCGCCGACGATCTGGCAGCGATCCAGCACACCCGCCTCCCGCAGCACCGCCTCGGCCTCCCTGACGACGGCCGGCTGGTCGAAGACGATGGCGTGCAGCGTCGGATTCGCCTGGAGCAGCGCGGCGAGCAACGTGCCCGAGCCGCCGCCGATGTCGGCGACCGTGGCCACGGATGTGAAGTCGCAGGCAGCCGCCAGCGCGGGGCCGACCGGCGCCGTCATCGCCGCCATCGTCCGATTGAACTGCGACGCGTCCGCCGGCCGGGCGGCGCGCCAGGCCCAGACGTCCTCGCCGTGCGCGGCCTCGAAGGCGTTCTCGCCGGTCCGGATCGAGTGCTCGAGGTTCGTCCAGGCCGCGGCCACGTAGGGCCGGCCCTGCAGGATCGCCTGCTCGCGAACGCTGCCCGGGACATCGGACCGGAGCGGTTGGCCGAGCTCCGTCAGGGCGAACCGCCGCTCGTCGTCTTCGCGGAGCACTCCCGCCGCGGCGAGCGCGCGCAGCAGCCGGTACAGCGCGCCGGGGTGGCACTCGAGCGCGACGGCCAGGTCGTCGGAGGAGCGCGGAGCCGTCGCGAGCGCGTCCGGGATGCCGAGCGAGGCAGCGACGGCGATGGCGTACGAGACGCGGTAGCCGAGGATCAGCCGCGACAGGTCGGCGCCGGCGTGCGCGACGCTCGATTGGTCGGGCATCGGCGGGATTGTGCCACCATCGAGTCGTGCCGCTCGACCCCGAGATCGCCGTCGTGGCAGCCCGCAAGCTGAAGCTCGCCGGCGCCGCTCGGCCTGCGGTGGTCGGCGATCCCGACAGCTATCGCGACGCGCTGGCCGACCAGGTCGAGACCGAGATCGCGCCCGGCATTGCCGGGACCCACGACTGGATCCTCGTGTTCGCGGCCGACCGCGCCGCGCTGGAGTCGCGGCTCACCGAGGCCGCGGCCGCGCTCGAGTCGCCGGGCACGCTGTGGGTCGCCTACCCGAAGGGCACCTCCAACGCCCAGGCCGACCTCACCCGCGACCAGGGCTGGGATGCCGTCCGCGACACCGACCTCATGTGGCTCGCGCTCATCTCGATCGACGCGACCTGGTCGGCCTTCTCGTTCCGCCACTACAGGCCGGGCGAGGCTCGCCAGACCTTCCGCTAGGAGCGCTTCTCGAGATCGGCCCGGTGCTCGTCGTAGTGGCCGAACGTGTTGCCCGCGATCGCCCGCGTGGCCCAGGCGTCGTTCGTCGCCAGCTGCTCGTTCGACAGGCGGGCCACCTCGCGCCGCAGCCGCCGGAATGACTCGTCGAGCGTGAGGAGGACCTCGCCGGTCGTGCGGCCCTCGGAGCCGCGCGCCGCCCGGGCATTGATGACGTCGTCCTCCTCCTCGAGCTCGACCGGCACGCCGTTTTCGATGAACGAGTTGAGTCGCTCCGTCGTCAGCTCGTGCCACACGGCGAGATGGGCGAGCATCTGCTTCCGGGTCCACTCGGTCTCACCGAGCTTCTGCTCGATGAGCTCCGTCGGGAGGGCGTGCACGGCCCGCGAGAAGGACGCCCAGGCGTCGTCCATCCGGGCGAGCAGCTCCTTCGTCGTCGGCTGGTCGGTGGCGACGTCCATGGCTATCCCCCAGCTGCTGCGACCCTGGCAAGACGGTTCCTGGCTCGACGGTTACTGGCTCGGCGGTCGCCGCTCCAGGTGGCTGTAGAACTCGGCCCGGGTCCGATCGCGAGACCGGAACAGCCCGAGGACTGCGGCGGTGGTCATGATCGTTCCAGGCTTGCGGATGCCGCGCATGACGGCGCACAGGTGGGTCGCCTCGATGACGACGCCGACGCCCTGTGGCGAGAGGCGTTCGTCGAGGAAGTCGGCGATCTGCTGGGTGAGTCGCTCCTGGACCTGCAGCCGCCGGGCATACATCTCCACGACGCGCGGGATCTTGGAGAGGCCGATGACCCGGCCCTTCGGGATGTAGGCCACCGCGGCGTTCCCGAAGAACGGCAGCAGGTGGTGCTCGCACAGCGAGTAGAACGGGATGTCCTTGACGACGACCATCTCGCTGTAGCCGACGTCGTAGATCGCGTCGTTGAGCAGCCGGGCCGGATCGACGTGGTAGCCGGCGGTCAGCTCGGCGTACATCCGATGGACCCGGTCGGGCGTGCCGACGAGCCCCGGCCGGTTGGGATCCTCGCCGATCTCGGCGAGAATCTCGCGGACGGCATCCTCGACGGGGCCGGCCGGCGTGTGCAGCGAGCCTGCGCCCTGGATCGGCTCGGCCGGCCTGAGCTCAAAGGCGTCATCGTGGCCCGCGACGACCCGGCCGTTCGAGCCGTTCTCGCCGATCTCGGTCTCGATCTCCGCGACGAGCTTCCGCACGTGATTGGACAGGGGCCTGGCGTCGCGCGTCATGAGGTGGGCATCCTACGCCCGGACCCGGGATCGGCCCCGCGATCGGCCCCGCGCAGCCAGGTGACCGCGTTCTCGCCGAGGGTCGGCAGGTGGTAGCCGCCCTCCTGGAGCACGACGAGGCGGCGGCCGAGCGCGGCGACCCGTCGCCCGATCTCCTCGTAGACCGGCGTGGTGAGCGCGAAGTCGCAGATCGGATCGTTCCGGTAGGTGTCGAAGCCGAGCGAGACGACGACGATCGAGCCGCGCCGGCCGTCGATCGCCTCGAGCGCGATGTCGAGCGCCCGGAGATACGCCTCGTCGTCCGTGCCGGCGGGCAACGGCAGGTTCAGGTTCGCGCCCGCACCCGGGCCCTCCCCGGTCTCCGCCGCGCCGCCGAGGAAGAACGGGTAGATCCGGCGCGGGTCGCCGTGGAGCGACGCATAGAACACATCGCCGCGCCGCCAGAAGATCTGCTGGCTGCCGTTGCCGTGGTGGAAGTCGAGGTCCAGGATCGCCACCGGCTCGCCGCTGGCC
>JBKPRF010000302.1:0-5547 GCA_046734475.1 Chloroflexota bacterium | reverse complement strand
TCGACACGCTGATCACGACCGATCAGGCCCAGCGCCTGGCGGAGCTCGGCGAGACGGGCGACGGGGCCTGAGAGAGATGCCGACCGTCGAGGCTCTCCTGACGGTCGCGATCGCCCGGCTGCGGGCATCGGGCTCAGAATCGGCCCGTCTCGACGCGGAGGTGCTCCTCGGCCACACCCTCGGGATCGATCGGACGACGATCGCCGCGCACCCCGAGGCGCCGGTCAGCGATGCCTCGGCCGAGCGGTTCGACGCATCCGTCGCCCGCCGCGAGACCGGCGAGCCGGTGGCCTACATCCGGGGCGTGAAGGAGTTCCACGGCCTCGCGCTCGAGACCGACCCGCGGGCCCTCATCCCGCGACCCGAGACGGAGCTGCTCGTGGAGCTCGCGATCGGCGAGATCGTGCGGGTCCTCACGACGGCGCCCCGGCCGGCCGGCTCGCCGGTCCTGAGGGTCCTCGACGTGGGCACCGGCACCGGTGCGGTGGCGATCGCGATCGCGGTCGAGCTGCGCAAGCGACGGATGCTCGACGAGGTGACGATCCAGGCCACGGACGACAGCCCTGAGGCGATCGAGCTGGCCCGCGAGAACGGCGTTGCCCATGCGGTGGCGGATCGGGTCGAGTTCCAGGTCGCGGACCTGCTGCCCGGCGACGCGACGTCGCCTTGGGATGTCATCGTCGCGAACCTGCCCTACGTCCGGACGGCAGACCTCGCGACGCTCCCGAAGGCGACCACGTTCGAGCCCGCCCGCGCGCTCGACGGCGGGTCCGACGGCCTGGCCGTCATCGGCCGCCTCGTCGACCGCTTGCCAGAGGCGCTCTCGCACGACGGCGTGGCGCTCCTGGAGATCGGCGCCGACCACCCGGCCGAGCTCCGGCGGCTGCTCGACGAACGCCTTCCCGGGTGGTCGGTCGACGTGCGCAGCGATCTCGCGGGGCGTCCGCGGGTGGCGCGAATCGCGCGCTGATGGCCGCCCGGATCGTTCCCGACGGCAGGGCCGGTCGAGAGGCGGCGCTCCAGGTGCTGCAGCGTGGCGGGATCGTGGCCTTCCCGACCGACACGGTCTACGGCATCGGCGTCGCGCCAACCGCCGCCGACGGCATCGGCCGGCTGTTCGCGGCGAAGCGCCGGCCGCCGGACCGGGCGGTCGTCCTGTTGCTGGGGGCCGCAGCGGATGCCGACGCGATCGCGGAGATGACGGCAGCGGGCGAGGCGCTGGCGCAGGCCTTCTGGCCCGGTGGCCTCACGATCGTCCTCCCGCGGCGGTCCGACGGCCCGTTCCGGCTCTCGCTGACCGCCGATGGCGAGCCCCTCGCGACGATCGGGCTGCGCGTCCCCGACCACCCTGCGCCGCGCCACCTCGCCGCCGCACTGGGCGCGCTGCCGACGACGTCGGCGAACCGCAGCGGCGAGCCGGAGGCCGGCGACGCGGCGGCGATCCTCGAGCAGCTCGGTGCCGCGCTGGACCTGATCCTCGACGCCGGCCCGGCCCCGGGCGGCCCTCCGTCGACCGTTGCCGACGCGTCGGGCGAGGTCGTGCGGATCGTGCGGCGCGGCGCCGTCACGGACGAGGCGATCGCGGAAGTCCTCCGGACCGCGGGCCTGCCCCTCCCCGAGGGTGTCGAGCCCGTGGGAAGATAGGCGCGTCCCGATCCCGAGGAGGGTCCGTTGATGACACAGGCGCCCGCTCGCGGGCTCGGCTGGGCCAGCCTGGCCGAGGTCGACCCGGAGCTCTGGGACGCGATGCTCCACGAGAAGCGCCGCCAGCACGACAAGATCGAGCTGATCGCCAGCGAGAACTACACGTTCGCGGCGGTCATGCAGGCCCAGGGATCGTGGCTCACGAACAAGTACGCCGAGGGCCTGCCCGGCAAGCGCTACTACGGCGGCTGCGAGTACGTCGACATCGCCGAGCGCCTGGCGCAGGACCGGGCCCTGGCCCTGTTCCCCGGCGCCGAGCATGTCAACGTCCAGCCGCACTCCGGCGCTCAGGCCAACATGGCCGCCTACTTCGCGGTCCTCCAGCCGGGCGACAGGATCCTCGGGATGAACCTCGCCCACGGCGGACATCTGACCCACGGCTCGCCGGTGAACTTCTCGGGCAAGCTCTACGAGGTCCACGCCTATGGCGTCGACCGAGAGACCGAGCGGATCGACTACGACGAGCTCGAGGCGATCGCGAAGGACGTCCGGCCGAAGGTCGTGGTGGCCGGCGCCTCGGCCTACCCGCGGCTCATCGACTTCCCCCGGATGGCGGCGATTGCCCACGAGGTCGGGGCGCTGCTGTTCGTCGACATGGCCCACATGGCGGGCCTCGTCGCCGCGGGCGTCCACCCGAGCCCCTTCCCGCACGCGGACATCGTCACGACGACGACCCATAAGACGCTTCGCGGCGGTCGCGGCGGGCTGATCTTCAGCCGCGAGGAGCTGCCGCCGGAGGTCGACCCGGCCGACTTCCCGATGGTCAAGACCACCCTCGCGGCCCAGATCGACAAGTCGGTGTTCCCCGGCGCCCAGGGCGGGCCGCTCATGCACGTCGTCGCGGCCAAGGCCGTCGGACTGCTGCTCGCGGCCGGCGACGACTTCCGGCGCGACCAGCAACGGACGGTCGACAACGCCGCGGTCCTCGCCGACGAGGTCGCCCAGCGCGGCGCGCGGGTCGTCTCGGGCGGGACGGACAACCACCTGCTGCTGGTCGATGTGACGCCGCTCGGCGTCACGGGCAAGGACGCCGAGGCGCTCCTCGACGGCATCGGGATCACGGTCAACAAGAACGCGATCCCGTTCGACGCGCTGCCGCCGAACACGGCTTCGGGCATCCGGCTCGGCACCCCGGCGACGACGACGCGCGGCTTCGGGCCGGAGGAGATGCGGGCGATCGGCCGGCTCGTGACCGAGGCCATCGCGCGGCGCGACGACGCGGCCGCCCGTGACCGCCTGGCGGCCGAGGTCGCCGACATCGTCACCCGCTTCCCGGTGCCCGGACTGGAGCGAACAGCCTGGTGACCTGGTCCCTCGCGGCGGGCCCGGCCGCTCCCATCATCGCCAGCGCCTTCGTGCTCGCCGCCCTGATCGCCCTCGTCGCCACGCCGGTCGTGCGACGCGTCGTGCGGCGCCGCGGCCTCGTCGATCGCCCGGACGAACGGCGGACCCACCGCCGGCCGCTGCCCCGCGGTGGCGGGATCGCGGTGGTGATCGCGTTCGTCGTCGTCGGCGGCGCTCTGGCCGTGCTCGACGGCTCCGCGCCCGGCCTGCCCTCGGCCCGCGGCGTGCAGTCGAGCCAGCTGCTCGGCCTGTTCGCGGGGGCGGTCCTGGCCGCGGTCATCGGCGTGGTCGACGATGCCCTCGATCTGCGGGCGCGCTGGCAGCTGCTGGGCCAGGTCCTCGTCGCGCTCGTGGCCGTGTGGGCCGGGATCACGGTCGGCCACATCGGCAACCCGCTCGGCGGCGCGGATATCCCGTTCCCGACATGGATCGGCGCGGCTTTCACGGTGGTCTGGATCGTCGGGATGATCAACAGCCTGAACTTCATCGATGGTCTCGACGGCCTGTCGTCTGGGATCGCGCTGATCGCGGCCGTGACGCTCGGAATCCTCAGCCTGACGGCGCAGGTGGACCAGCCGTTCGTCGCCGTGCTGTGCTTCGCCTTCGCCGGGGCGCTGCTCGGGTTCCTGCGCTGGAACTTCCACCCGGCCGTGATCTTCCAGGGCACGGCGGGCGTGATGTTCCTCGGCTACACGCTCGGCATCCTGGCGATCCTGGGCACGGCCAAGGTCATCGTCGCGATGCTCGTCCTGGCGGTCCCGATCATCGACTCGTTCTGGGTCATCGTCCGGCGGCTCTTCAGCGGTCGTTCGCCGTTCAGCCCCGATCGGGGCCACATCCACCATCGTCTGCTCGACGTGGGACTTTCGCATCGAGCGACGGTCTTGCTCATCTATGTCATGTGCGCGACGCTGGGCCTGATGTCGCTCGTCGTGTCCGGCCTGACCGGGCTGCTCGCATTCCTCGTCGCCATCGTCGGCTTCGGCGTGCTCGTGTTCGCGCTGGGGCGGCGGGCCGGTGACCCGATCCCGTCCGGGAGCGGGAGCGGGAGCGAGGAGGCTCGGCCTTGACCGACGAGCCAGAACGCGGCCCACGCGGCGGCCGCAACCCGCGCGGCGGCGGCAGCCCCCGCGGCGGCAGCGGCCGTGGCGCCCGACGAACCCCGCCGGAGCCGACGGGCCCGATGATCGATCCCCATGGCGAGGTCGACGACGTCATCGCCGATGTCCCGGAGCTGTCGGTCGAAGAGGTCGAGAAGCGGATCGGCGCGCGCGACCGCGAGGAGCGTCGCCGGCGGCGGGCAGCGGTCGGCACGGGAGCGAGAATCCGCACGGCCCCGACGAACCGCCGGGCGACCCTCTGGCGAGACTCGGCGACGATCCTCGTCGGCGTCGTGCTGGCCCTGCTCGCCGCCCGCTTCCTCCTGCCGTCCGACACCGGCAGCGTCGCGCCGTCGTCCGCGGCGCCGCTGCAGACCGAGATCGCGATCGGGTCGATCCCGGCGGCGACGGGCCTGCAGTTCACGCCGATCCCGCGGCCGAGCGACGTCATCAATCCGAGCGATCCCCGCCTCAACGCGACGCCGACGCCGATCCCGGTCATCACGCTCCCGCCGCCGACGCCCAAGCCGCCGCCGACGCCCAAGCCCACCCCGACCCTGAAGCCCGGGACGACCCCGAAGCCGTCCACGGCCCCGACGCCCGCACCGACGACGCCCCCGGTCGCGAGGTTCACCTCGTCCTGCACGAGCCTGACGCTGGCCGTGAACGCGAGCACCTCGTCAGCCGGAACGGGCGGCACGATCACCGGCTACACGTGGGACTGGGACGACCCGAGTGACCCCCTGAACACCGACACCGTGTCGCCGACGGAAAGCCACCACTACGCTGTTGCCGGGACGTACAACGTGATCCTTACAATCCACACGACCAATGGCGACGCATCGGTTGGCCATACGGTCACCTGCTGAAAGGGCGGCGAGGGCGTGAGGGGCAAGCGGGCATCGTTGCTGATGGGGCTCGTCATCGCGGGCCTCGCCTTTCCGGGCGTGGTCCTGGCGGCCGACCCGACGGCTGACGCGCTGTCGCCCTCGACGAACGAGGACACGGCGGTCACGATCCATCTGTCGGGCGACGACGCCGACGGCGACCCGCTCACGTTCGGGACGTCGAGCTCGCCGTCCAATGGCAGCCTCGGGACGATCGCCACGGCCGTATGCAACGGCCTGGTCCCGAATCACTGCACGGCCGACGTGCTCTACACACCCGACGCCGACTACAACGGCGCGGACAGCTTCGACTACCACGCCGACGACGGCTCGACCAACTCCGTCGACGCGACCGTGTCGATCACGATCGCGGCCGTCAACGACGCCCCGAGCTTCGACAACCAGGGTGATGTGACCGTGGCCGAGGACGCCGGCGGTCAGACCTACTTCGGCTGGGCATCGAACCCCGTCGTCGGACCGGCTGACGAATCGATCCAGACGTACAGCTACGT